>NZ_JBFUGT010000163.1:0-13915 GCF_056402775.1 Rhodococcus sp. P3_B8 | reverse complement strand
ATCTTATGGTGCGCGCCGCGCGGACAGCCGCTGCCGACGCGGGATCGACGCGCCTGCTCGAACTTGTCGACTCGGTCCGGGTGGTCGGGCTGCTGTCCTGGCGTTACCCGGATCCGGGCGCGCTCGTGGGTGCGCGGATCGGCGCGGCCGTGCGACACACCGGTTACTCCGGTAACGGCGGAAGCACGCCGCAGGTGCTCGTCAACGGGGCTGCCGAGGACATCGCTGCCGGGCGATCCGATGTCGTGCTCATCGGCGGCGCCGAATCGTGGCGGACCCGCACCAAGTTGCGAGCACAGAAGCTGCGCCCCGACTGGACGGTGCAGGACGAGTCGGTACCCGCCGCTGACATCCTGGTCACGGACGTGCCGATGGCCGCAGAGAGTGAACGCCGCATCGGTCTGGATCGGCCCTCGTATGTCTATCCGCTGTTCGAACAGGCGCTGCGGGTATCGGCGGGACGTTCACTCGAGGAGCATCGGGAGGTCGTCGGCGGGTTGTGGTCGCGGTTCAGCAAGATCGCGGCGACGAATCCGAACGCGTGGGTGCAGCGCGAATACACCGCTGCGGAGATCTCGACGCCGTCGCCCGACAACCGGATGATCTCCACGCCCTATACCAAGCTGCTCAATTCGAACAACATGGTCGATCAGAGCGCGGTGCTGCTGATGTGCTCGGTCGAGACCGCGACACGACTTGGTATCCCGCAGGAAAATTGGGTGTTTCCGCAATCCGGCACCGAGTCGCACGATACGTACGCGATCGCCGAACGTGAGGCGCTCGACGGCTCCCCGGCAATACGCATCGCCGGGGCGCGGGTCCTCGACCTCGCCGGTATCGGACTGGACGAGGTTGCGTACGTCGACGTGTACTCGTGCTTCCCCTCGGCGGTGCAGGTCGCGGCGAAGGAGTTGGGGCTCGCGCTCGATGATCCCGGCCGGCCTCTGACGGTGACCGGTGGCCTGACGTTCGGCGGTGGGCCGTGGAACAACTATGTCAGCCACTCGATTGCGACGATGGCGACRCGGCTGCGCGAATCTCCGGGATCGTACGGTTTGGTGACCGCCAACAGTGGTTACCTCACCAAGCACGCCATGGGCGTGTACCGGACCGAACCTCCCGTCGGCGGGTTCAAGCGTCTGGACGTGCAGGCCGAGGTCGATGCGCAGCGCACGACGAGAGCGCTGGTGTCCTACGCGGGCAGGGCGTCGGCGGAATCGTGGACTGTGGTGTACGGCCGCGACGGCTCCCCGGAGCGCGGTTTCCTCGCGGCTCGAACCGCGACGGGGGAGCGGACCCTTGCGGTCACCACGGACGCCGAGGATCTCGTCACCCTCACCGAGGTCGACGTTGCCGGTCAGCACGTCTCGGTCTCGGAAGAGGGGCACTTCCGCTTCGCGTGACCTTGACGCCCTTTTACCTAATGTCATAAGGTTAATGCACTGACGGACACGGCATGCTCGTGTCACGAGATCGAGGAGATTCCAGATGTCTGTCGAAGACTTTCGCGCACTGTACGAACAGCATGTCGGCCACGTTGTGGCCGGAAACATGAAGGCCGCTTTCGCCGACATGGTGCAAGAGAACATTCCGCAGGTCTTCGACGGAGTCGACACCCCCCGGGAGGCCGCGCAAGGCTTCGAGATCAAGGATGTGCGCGCCGAGGGCGACCGAATGGTCGGCGAAACCGTCTATGACATGGGTGACCGGTCGATCGGGCTGCGCTCGATCTGGGAACGGCACGACGGACGCTGGCTCGCGGCGGCGCTCGAGAACTTCCCTACCGGCTCGGAGGCACACGCATGACCGCAACAGAGCCCGTCGCGGAACCGTGGGGCCCCACACCCGACGGACTCGATCGACCGTACTGGGACGGCCTGCGCGTCGATGAGCTGCGCCTTCAGCGCTGCAACGAATGCAGCACCTGGATCTGGGGTCCGCAGGCCATCTGTGGTCACTGCCACAGCTTCGACCTCGGATGGGAAACCGTCGAACCGTCCGGCACCGTCTACAGCTGGAACCGCAGCTGGTACCCCTACATGGACGAATACGCCGACCGGCTGCCGTACGTGACGGTGCTGGTGGAACTGCCACACGCCGACGGCCGGCGGGTGCTGGGCATACTCGCCGACGACATCGAAACGAACCCCGAGATCGGCGACCGGGTGGTCGGAGTCTTCGAACACTCCGAGGGTGCCCCCTGGCCGTTGCTGCGCTGGCGTCGCGCCGCGACCGCAGAAGGAGAAAAAGGATGAGCGCCAACATCATGCGCGGCGCGGCGGCAGTCGTCGGCGTCGCCGAACAGCACTACAAGCGCGGTGAAGCCCCGCACAGCGAGAAGCGCATGACCCTCGAGGTCATCCTCCAAGCGTGCGCCGACGCGGGTATCAGCCCCCGCGAGATCGACGGCTTCGTCTCTTACGCGGGTGGCGCCAACGATGGTGCCATCATCGGCGGCGCATTGCTGATCGACGAACTTCGTTGGTCGAACATGATGTGGGGCGGGGGCGGCGGCAGCGTCGCAGCTGCCATCACGAATGCGGCCACTGCGATCGCCACCGGCCAGGCAGACTGTGTCGTGGTGTATCGCGCGATGTCGCAGGCGGATACGGGCCGGCTCGGATACGCGAAGTACCACTACGGCAGTCACTTCCTCGCCCACGGCATCGGCTCGCCCGCACAGATTTGCGCGATGCGCACCCAACGGATGCTCGAGCACGGCGGAGTGCCGCGCACGGCCATGCGTTCTCTCGTCCTCGCGTCGTATCAGCACGCGCAGAACAACCCCACCGCGCAGGGCTATGGACGGCCCCTCGACGAGGAGGCCTACGAAAACTCACGGTTGATCGCCGAGCCTTTCCACCTGTTCGACTGCTCCCGGGAAAGCGATGGCGCGGTCGCGCTGGTGCTCGTCTCGGCCGAGCGCGCCAAGACCCTGCGACCGGACCCGGCGTATCTCCTCGCGGGCGCGCAAGGTGCACCGGGCGGATACTCGGAACTGATCGACAACGATCTCGACGAGCAGTACATGAGCGCGGGATTCGGCCCGGCCAACAACGGCAAGCCCGGTGTCGCCGAAAGGCTCTGGTCCGCAGCCGGTCTCGGGCCGGACGACGTGGACGTGGTCCAGGTGTACGAAAACTTCAGTGGCCCCGCCGTGGCGGCGCTGATCGATCACGGTCTGTGCCCGCCGGGCGAGGCTGCCGGCACATTTATGACCGTCGAGAACCTCACTGCGCCGAACGGCAAGCTGCCCGTCAACACCAGCGGTGGCAACCTCGCCGATTCGTTCATCAACGGCCTGAATCTGGCGGTCGAGGCGGTCAGGCAGATTCGCGGCACCTCGACCAACCCGGTGGACGGCGCGAAGACGTCGCTGTTCATCGGCGGCCCGATGGCACCGCTGGTGAGTTCGGTGCTGTTCGGCCACGAAGAGACCCTGTGACCGCCCTTTCCGAAAGGCATGACATGAACGACCGTGACACGACACGCGGTGACAACGCCACGGACAGGAACGAGCTGTTCATCGGTGGCCGATGGGTGGCACCGAAGTCCGGAGGCACCATCGATGTCATCGAGGCAGCCACCGAGAAGGTACTGGGCACCTCCGCGATGGCGTCCGAAGTCGACATCGATGCGGCCGTCGCGGCCGCGCGCACCGCACTGAGCGGTCAGTGGAGTGCGCTGACCAACATCGAGCGGGCCGATCTGCTCGACAAGTTCGCTGCCGCCCTCAAGTCACGTGGTCGGGACACGTCCCGGCTGGTGAGCCGGGAGAACGGTATGCCGATCGCACTTTCGGGCGGTGTCAACGGTTTCGGCCCCGCAGCCATGATTTCGTACTACGCAGCTCTGATTCGCGATGCGGCCAACGAGGATGTGCGGCCGAGCGCCTTCGGTGGCCGCACCGTCGTGCGCCGCGAGCCGGTGGGTGTGGTCGCGGCCATCACGCCGTGGAACTACCCGCAACCGCTTGCGGCGATGAAACTCGCCCCCGCGCTGGCGGCGGGGTGCACGGTGGTGCTCAAGCCTGCCCCCGAGACGGCGCTCGACGCGTTCGCGTTCGCCGAGGCTGCGGTCGAGGCCGGTCTACCCGACGGCGTGGTCAACGTTGTGCCGGCCGGCCGGGACGCCGGCGCCTATCTGGTTTCCCATCCGGGAGTCGACAAGGTGGCGTTCACCGGATCCACCGCGGCCGGTCGCGCCATCGGTGAAGTGTGTGGCCGGTTGCTGCGTCCGGTTACTCTCGAACTCGGCGGCAAGTCCGCGGCGATCGTCACCGAGCGCGCCGATCTCGACGTGTTCGTTGAGAATTTGCTCGAAGTGTCGCTGGTGAACAATGGTCAGACCTGCCACGCGAGCACCCGGATCCTCGCCGCTAGCTCCCGATATGACGAGGTCGTCGACGCCGTCACCGAGACCGTGCGGGCACTGACCGTCGGCGATCCGCTGGACAAGGCCACCGAGATCGGTCCGCTCGTCTCGGCCGCGCAGCGTGACCGCGTCCTCGGCTACATCGAGGCCGGGCGTGCCGCCGGCTATCGCATCACCACCGGCGGAGGCACGCCCGCCGCGCAGCCGCAGGGGTGGTTCGTCGAGCCGACCGTGTTTGCCGGCGTCGACAATTCCGCCAGCATCGCGCAGGAAGAGATCTTCGGSCCGGTGCTGRCCATCACCGGGTACGACGGTGAAGACGAGGCCGTCGCCATCGCCAACGACTCCGAATACGGCCTCGGTGGCACGGTCTGGACCACGGACGAGCAGCACGGTCTCGATCTGGCGGCTCGAATCCACAGCGGCACGGTGGGAGTGAACTACTACGCCCTCGACCTCGACGCGCCGTTCGGTGGCGTCAAGTCGTCCGGGCTGGGCCGCGAGCTCGGCCCAGAGGGTCTGGCACCGTATTTCACCTCGAAGTCGGTGTACTTCGGAACTCGCTGACCATATTCCGCGACGAGCACACACTTTGGAGCACATGATGGCACTACCTCTGCAGGGTGTCCGGGTATTGGAGCTGACGGACGGATTCGGGGACACGGCGGGGCGGTTTCTCGCCGACCTCGGCGCCGCGGTCGTCCGCGTCGAACTTCCGGGAGGATCGGCCTCGCGCACGGCCCAGCCGCTACGGGACGGTGTGAGCATCCCGTTCGCGCTGCGCAATGCCAACAAGCGCGGCATCGTGCTCGACCTCGACGCGGACGACGACCGGGAACGGCTGCGCTTGCTGGCCCAGCGCTCGGACATTCTCCTGGAGTCGTTCCCGCCGGGCTTTCTGGCCACCCGTGGGGTGGGCACTGCAGACCTGTCCCGCGTCAATCCCGCGCTCGTGGCCGTGTCGATCACCGGCTTCGGTCAGAACGGTCCGTATCGCGACTGGGCGGCGACCGAGCAGGTCCTCTATGCACTGAGCGGTGTGCTCTCGCGCTCCGGTGAGCCGGGGGAGGCCCCGCTGCTGCCGCCGAACGGGCTGATCGACGAATCGGTGGGTGTGCATACGGCGTGGTCCGCATTGCTCGCCTATTACGACCGGTTGCATACCGGCCACGGGCAGCTCGTCGACATCTCCGCGTTCGAGGTCATCGTGCACGGTTTCGATCCCGGTTTCGGTGTGCAGGGCTCCGCCGCCGCGGGTCGATCCGAGGACTTCCCCCGGGGCCGGCCTGATGCGGCCAACTTTTACCCGGTGTATCGGTGCGGCGACGGGCAGGTGCGCATCTGCCTGCTCGCGAAGCGTCAGTGGCAAGCGATGTACGAATGGTTGGGTCGTCCGGAGGAATTCGCGGATCCCAAGTACGACACCATTCCCGCCCGATTCGCCGCATCCGAGCGGCTCAATCCGCTCATCGAGCAGCTGTTCAGCACGTACACCCGCGACGACCTCGTCGCGGAAGGTGCGGCGCGCGGAATTCCGATCGGCGGCCTCAACACCGTGGCCGARGTATTGACCACCGAGCACTTCGATGCGTCCGGTACGTTCGTCGACGCCGAAATCGCTCCCGGTGTCAGTGCTCGGGTCCCGTCCGGCTACGCGAAGATCAACGGCGAACGCGCCGGCTTGCGCTCCCGTGCACCGCAGCTCGGGGAGCACAACGATCAGGTTCTCCGCTCGGCCTGGGCCGACACCCGCGATCCGATTTCCGCACCGCAGCGCGAGCCGGGTGCACGACCGTTCGAGGGGCTTCGGGTCCTCGATATGGGTGTCGTGGTGTTCGGCGCGGAGCTCGGGCGCCAGTTCGCGGACAACGGTGCCGACGTCATCAAGATCGAGAACTCTCAGTTCCCCGACGGGCTACGCCAATCCAAGCGCGGCGCTGCGCTCGCGGCATCCGTCGCCTGGGGTCACCGCAATCGCCGCAGCCTCGGAATCAACCTCCGCAGTCCCGAAGGTATCCGCATCTTCAAGCGCCTGGCTGCGGAAGCGGACATCGTGCTCGCCAATTTCAAGCCCGGAACCCTTGGTTCGATGGGTCTGTCGTATGACGATCTCGCCGCGATCAATCCGCGCATCATCGTCTCGGAGAGCAGCGCCTTCGGCAGTGTCGGCCCGTGGAACAAGCGACTGGGCTACGGGCCGTTGGTTCGGGCAGCCTGCGGCGTCTCGGCGCTCTGGCGATACTCCGATGCTTCCGCTGGACTGTGTGACGGCTCGACCGTCTACCCCGACCACATCGCCGGACAGGTCACCGCCACCACTATTCTCGCCACGTTGATCCACCGGCTGCAGTCTGGACGCGGTGCCGCCATCGAAGTCGCTCAAGCCGACACCGCGATCGTCCAGCTCGGCAACCAGCTCGTCGCCGAACACCTCGCGCCGGGCTCGATCAGCGCACCGGGCAATTCCGATCCGTACTCGGCGCCCTCCGGGGTGTACCCGTGTGCGGGTGACGACGAGTGGTGTGTCGTCACCGTCCGCGACGACGCCGACTGGGTCGCGCTGTGCGGGGTTCTCCGACGCCCCGACCTCGTCGACGACCCGCGTTTCGCCACCGACGAGCTCAGAATTGCGCACCGGGCCGAGGCCGACGAGGTGCTGGCACAGTGGCTGCTGCTGCACACGCCGACCGAAGCGACGGACACGTTGCAGGCCGCCGGGATACCGACCGGCGCGATGATCCGGCTCCCGGACCTGTTGACCAATCCGCACCTGACCGCGCGGGGTGCTTACATCGAGCTCGAACACGAGCTGCTTCCAGCGCCGCTTCCGACGGCGAAGCAGGTGGCGCACTTCGGGGCGTTGCCGGACTGGCCGCTGCAACAGGCACCGCTGGCAGGTGCGCAGACCCGGGAGATCTGCGAGGAAGTGCTCGGTCTGAGCACAGTCGAGATCGACACGCTCGTGCACGACGGTGTGCTGCAACCGCCTGCGGACGATCCAGCGCTGTCACCGGTCTCCTCCACGGTGTGACACAGCAGAGAAGGTCCCCGGATTTCTCCGGGGACCTTCTACTGTTCGGACTGCGTTCCCACTTCCGGGTAGCGGGAAATCAGTGCGTCGACGGCGTGAACGTGATCGGTAGCTTCTCGCATCCGCGGACCTGGGACGAATGGAACACCGCGGGGTTGTCCGGAACCAGCGCGTAGTCGGGAATTCTCCTGTGGATCTCCTCCATCGCGAGTCGCAGCTCGAGCCGCGCGAGATGGGAGCCGAGGCAGCGGTGCGGGCCGGCGCCGAACCCGATGTGCCGGTTGGGATGCCGTTCGATCTGTAGCCCCTCAGGGCTGTCGAACTCGTCGTCGTCGCGGTTGGCCGACGTCATGACGACCAACAGTTGATCGCCGGCCTTGATGGAGACACCACCGATCTCGGCATCCCGGGTCGCGCGACGACCGCTGCTCGTGGCGGTCTCGATCCGCAGGATCTCCTCCACTGCCGACGGAATCAGCGTCGGGTCGTCGATGATCGCCTCCCGCTGCTCGGGATTGTGCGACAGGTGAATCAGCCCCCAAGCGAGAGCACCTTGGACGGTATGCAGTCCCGCGACGAGCAGCAGGAAGAACATCCGGCTCAGCTCCTCGTCGGTGAGTGGCCGAGGTGTTCCGTCGACGTCGAGCGGGGTGTTGATGATGTGCGCGGTAAGGCTCTCGGAACTGCCTTCACCGGATCGAACTCGCGCGACGACCTTCCCGAAGTACTCGTAAATCTCTCCGGCCGCCTTCGCGCGCGCCTCGGCCGATTCCGCCTCGCTCGCCCCGGGGATGCCCTGAAGGGTGATGTCGGTCCACTCGGTGAATTGTGGTGCGTCGCTCAGCGGCCATCCCATGAGCGCAAGGAAGATCCGAGTCGGCAGCTCGTGTGCGAACTCCGAGATGAACTCGCATTCGCCCTTGTCGGCGAATTGGTCGATCAACTCGGTGATGATTCTCCGGATCTCGGGCTCGAGCGCCTTCATCTGCTTGGGACTGAACAGCGGTTGCAACGCCTGCCGGTAGTAGCTGTGTTCGGGCGGATCGAGTTCGAGCGGAAGGAACTTGCCCTGCGCGGCATTGAGCAGATTGTTCGGAAAGCTCGAGAACGTCTCCGGATCCTGGAGTACCTGAAGCGCTTCTTTGTACCGCGTAACCACCCAATGCCCCCCGTGATGCGGGGAGTAGAGGACCGGCCCTTGCTTGCGCAGCGCGGCGACGCGCTCCTGGAACACGTCTGCGGGCACGGCCAGGGACGGATCGTACACATCGAAGTCAGTGATCAGATGTTCCGGAATATCGAGCTGTGTCGTGGTCATCGGGATCCTTCGCGTAGGGGAGCGGCCCGAAAAGCGCCCCGCGGATGGCCATTGGCCCGGAAAGGCCGGGACGAGTGCTGTCGCCGCGGGGTGAGGGCTGGGGTGAGTAGGCGATCGCCTTGCGATGAAGGTAGATCAGCGATTACCTGCGGTCAACCGTGCAGTTCCTGAAAAACCATATTTCGCAAGTCCGGAGAAGTGCACGGTCCTTGACGGGTTAACCGATAGCATTTAGATTAGGTCGCATGTGATCCGCAGCACTGCGGTACATGAGGGAGTCGTGTATCGCGGCTCGGTGTCCATCGGCCCCCGATCATGTCTTGATCAGCCGAAAAGCATTGTGGGAGAACGTGTCATGTCGAAGATCTGGAACGGGTCGATCGACCCCATCTCACAGAAGGATCACTGAATTGACTTCATCTGTCAGGATCACGGAGGTCATCGACCGTGCTCCCGTGTCGCGATTCCAGTGGCGGGTGATCGCCATCTGCTTGGCACTGGCATTCGCTGACGGTTTCAATGTGCTGTCGATCGGCTATGCCATTCCGAGCCTTGCGAATTCATACGGTGTGCCGCCGGCCGATTTCTCGATTGTGGTGATGGCTGCCCTGGTCGGTGAAATTCTCTCGAACTTTCTGATCGCTCCACTGGCGGATCGATACGGGCGTAAGCGAATCATGGGCCTCGGAATCCTCGTCTTCGGCCTCGCCGCCCTTCCCTCGTTCTTCGCTACATCGGTCCTGGCGCTCGCAGTGTGCCGTTTCGTTGCAGGGCTCGGGATCGGTGCAGCCGTGCCGAACGGGTTCGCGTTGGGTAACGAATACTCGCCGTCCCGATTGAAGGCGACCACCGTCACCGTGTTGAGTTCCGGCACCGCGGTCGGCGGGCTCGTCGTCGGATTGATCGATTCACGGGTGGTGCCTATGCACGGCGGGGAGGCGCTCCTCCTGGTCGCGGGAATCGTTCCTCTCACCATTCTTGTCGGCACGTGGCGTTGGCTGCCCGAGTCCGTCGAGTTCCTGGCCAAGGCGGGCCGCACCACGAAGGTTGCGAGCATTCTGGACAAGATCGACACCCGCACGCCGCACAGTGCCGACACCGAGTATCTCCTGCCCCCTCAGCCGGTCGGCGCGCGTGTTGCCGCGCTCTTCGTGAGGGGCAGGGCGACCCTCACCGTCCTCATCTGGTCGATGATGTTCTTTGCGCTCTTCGGTAGCTATTTCGTCCTCAGCTGGCTGGCCACGATTCTCACCGACAACGGGGTGCAGGATAGTGCTGCACTACTCGCGACATCGTTGGCGACCCTGGGCGGCATCGTCGGCGCACTGGTGTTGGGCGTTGCCATGGACCGAACCCGGATCGGTGTCGCCGCTGCAGTTCTCGGTCCCCTCGCCACCATAGCGTCGGTGTCGCTGCTGGCATGGATCTCGACGGGCGGTGGGTCGACCGTCGCTGTGGGCGCCCTGTGCTTCACCCTCGGCTTCGGCGCGATCGGGCTGGCGGCGGCTCTGACGTCGGTCGCAGCGCAGGCATATCCCACAGCGGTACGTGCGACGGGGATCGGCTGGGCCTTCGGGGTCAGCCGGATGGGCGGCCTGTTCGCGCCGGCGCTGGGTGGGGCTTTGCTCGCCACGAGTATGGCGAGCTCGACAGTTCTCCTGTTGTCTGCGATCCCAGCGGCCATTGCAGGGGTGCTGGTGGTGTGCTTCGCGGTCACTCTGCGTCGCAGGAAGGGATCGGGGGGACCGGTTGATGTCGAATCCTCCTCCGCGAGCGTCCTGGTATCGGGCTGACTGCAACGAAGGGCCTGTCCGGGCTTGTCGAATCAACCGAAAGGCAATACATGAGCTTTCGCCGCGTTATCGCTGCAGAACGGAACGGTACAGCCGTGCTGGTCGCCGACGAGACGATCGAGAGAATCGACGCTGCAGGCCTCGACCCGATCTGGCGTTCCGACGCCATTCCAGAGGTACCCAACGCGGGCGACGTGCCCGAAACGGCCGGATTTCCCGATCCCGGTGGCGTCTGGGTGATCGGCTGGGTGCTCGAGCCCGGACGGATCGGCGACAGTGACAACGGAATCGTCGAGATGGACGACGATGCGCCCGGATTCCACCGCACGGATTCCGTGGACGTGCACGTGCTTCTCGAGGGCTCGCTCGTCCTCGAACTCGACAGCGGAGCGGAAATCGAATTGAACGCCGGCGACACGGTGGTCGTCAACGGCAACAAGCATCGGTGGCACAACCGTGGAGACGAGACGGCACGTGCCATCGTCACCATCTGCGGCGCCGCACGCAACGACCGACAGGAGATCTGAAATGGAACCGGAAGCTGGGAATAACGGGTCAGCCGTGAATAATGCGCCGGCCTCGAGGAAGGCACCCCTGCGGTGTGGAGTGTTCCTTCCGCCGTACCACAACCCTCGGCGTAACCCCACGATGGCGATCGAACAGGACCTCCGCCATGTCGAGGACCTCGATCGGCTCGGATTCCATCAGGTGTGGTTCGGGGAGCATCACAGTGGTGGGTACGAGGTCGGGCCCTCGCCCGAGTTGATGATTGCGGCAGCCGCGCAGCGTACGTCGCGTATCGAGCTGTGCAGTGGCGTCATATCGCTTCCTTACCACCATCCCTTGATGGTGGCCGATCGCATCACCTTTCTGGATCACATGACCCGTGGGCGCATACGCATCGGGGTCGGGCCGGGTGCGCTCGTGGCCGATTCGCAGATGATGGGCATGGACTACAACCTGTTGCGGCCGCGGATGGAAGAATCCCTCGACGCCATCCTGGAATTGCTCAATACGCCGGGGCCTGTCGACCGGAAGACGGAATGGTTTTCTCTCGAGGACGCGCGGGTTCAACTCGGCCCCTACTCGTACCCGGGGGTACCGATTACTGTGGCGGCCGCGATGTCGCCGTCGGGCCCGAAGCTGGCCGGCAAGTACGGGCTCGGTCTGCTATCCATTGGTGGAACGAGCGCCAAGTCGGTCGAGTTGCTCGCCCAGACCTGGGATATCACCACCCACGAGGCGAATGTGTACGGGCAGAGCGTCGATCGGAACGATTGGGCGATCGTCGGCAACATCCATATCGCCGACACCTTCGAGCAGGCCGTCGAAGACACCCGGTACGGGCTGCGCGACTTCATGGACTACCGCCACGTCGTCACCCCGATGAAAATGATCGAACCGGGTGAAGAAGTCGCGCACGAGGAACTGGTCCGGCGTGTCAACGAGTCCGGATACGGCTGCATCGGCGATGCGAACGACGCCATCGACTACATCCAGAAGATCATCGACCGCACTGGTGGATTCGGCACCTTCCTCGCGACAGCACACGACTGGGCAGACATCGAGGCAACCTCGCGCATGTACCGGATCCTCATGCGCGACGTCATGCCCCGATTCACGGGCACCTGCGAACCGCTGCTGAATTCCTACCACTGGACACAGGCACGCAAGGAAGGCTTCAGCGAGCGCTTCGCGACCGGCATCAGCCAGGCGACGCAGCACTACGAACGCGCGAAGAGCGCAGGGTAGTACGTTCGGCAATTCCTATATCACTACCCACTTCACATCAGGAGAATCGATGACCTCTCTCTACGAGCTCGGCGGAAAAGTTGCAGTCATCACCGGCGGCGCACGAGGACAGGGCCGCTCGCATGCGCTCACTCTTGCCGCTGCTGGGGCCAAGATCGTGGTCTGCGACATCGCGGCGCCGATCGACGAGGTGCAGTATGCACTCGCGACACGGGATGATCTCGAGGAGACGATCCAGCTCGTCAAGGAAGCCGGTGGCGAGATTGCCGGCATGCAGGCGGATGTCCGGAGCAGTGCAGACATGAGGGCTGTCGCGGATCTGGCCGTCTCTCAGTTCGGACGTATCGACATCCTGCTGGCGAACGCCGGCATCCACGATCACGCCGAGTCGACGATCGAGATCGCAGACGACGCGTGGCAGACGATGCTCGACGTCAACCTCACCGGCGCGTGGAAGGCCTGCAAGGCTGTCGTCCCCGTGATGATCGAGGGTGGCCACGGCGGATCGATCGTGATCACCTCGTCGGTCGACGGGCTGGGTGCTTCCCCGTCGTGGGGGCACTACGGCGCCGCGAAGCATGGCCTGCAGGGGCTGAAGGACACCCTCGCATTCGAGCTCGCCGACCACAACATCCGTGTCAACACGGTGAACCCGACGGGGGTCAATTCGCCTATGGCGGCAGGCCTGTCGAAGGTACTGCCGCACGTGGTGCGGAAGTGGAAGCATAACGACCGCACGAATCTGCTGGACGTGATGATGCTCGAACCACAGGACATCTCCAACGCCGTGTTGTGGCTCGTTTCCGACGCCGCGAAGTACGTGACCGGGATCGACCTGCCGATCGATGCGGGCTACCTGACCAAACACTGATGGTCGGGTTCCCCATGACGCCCACCTGCAGCAGAAGGAAGCGATATGCCAGTTCACGAGAGTGGAGCGATCCGATGACACCGCGTGCCGGTACAGCCCGCGAGTTTCCGGCAACGGCTCTGGCCGGTCCGTACGCAGACGGCCTCGACCTGCCCTACTGGGAGGGTCTGCGGGCGGGTGAGCTGAGGCTGCAAAGGTGCGGCGAGTGTGACCTGTGGATCTGGGGACCGCGGTGGATGTGTGGACGGTGTCAGACGTTCGACCCGAAATGGACTGCGGTGGAACCGGTCGGACGAATCTTCTCGTGGTCGCGGACGTGGCACCCCTTCATCCCGGAGCTGGCAGGCGAGTTGCCGTTCGTCACGGTTCTCGTCGAACTACCGCATGCCGGGGGACGACGAGTGCTCGGTCTGCTCGCCGAGAATGGCGATGGTGACGTTGCCATCGGTGATGCGGTTGCGGGGATCATCCAGCAGCCCGCCGATGCACCCTGGCCGGTGCTTCGCTGGCGCCTGGCGAGCAGTACCACGGAGACGGAACGGGGAACCGAGCGATGACCGATACCTTTCTCCGTGGTGCCGCAGCCGTCGTGGGTGCCAGTGAATTCCATTACAAGCGAGGCGAATCGCCCGCCAGCGAACTCCGGATGACTTTGCGAGCCATCGTCGAGGCTGCTGCTGACGCCGGTGTGTCACCACGCGAGATCGACGGTTTCGTCTCGTACGGGGGCGGCGACAACGACGGGACGGTCGTGGGTGCGTCGCTCATGTCACCCC
>NZ_JBFUGT010000162.1:0-13954 GCF_056402775.1 Rhodococcus sp. P3_B8 | reverse complement strand
GGGCACGTCCACCCTGGTCGAGTTCTTCCTGTCGGAGCGGGACGGCGGCACACTCCTCCGCGTCGTCGAGACCGGATTCGCCGCCTTGTACCCGAATGCCGAGCGCCGCGCGGCCGCCTACGAAGGCAATATCGAGGGCTGGGAAATGCAACTGGCGTTCGCCAAGCGTGACGCCGAAAGCCGCTAGCGCGAAGCATCTATGTCGACCTCGCTGACCGCAGTCGGGGGTTGCGGTCAGCGAGGTCGGTGCGCCGCCGTTTCCGGAGGCACGCTCGGATAGTCGTCGGGTCAGTGCACTTCGTTACGCGCCTCGTCCGCTCGGATGCCGGCGCGACGAAATCGGGGAGTACGGACTCGGGTCGATGTCCGGTCGCCGTTCGTCCACGAGATCCGCGAGGATGCGGGCCGAGCCGACCGCCATGGTCCAGCCGACGTGACCGTGACCGGTGTTGAAGTACAGATTGTCGTGCCGTCCCAGCCCGATCATCGGCGGGCCGTCGGGCGTCATCGGGCGAAGGCCCGTCCGGTATCTGGCCGTGTCCCAGTCCACGGCGCCGGGGAACAGTTCGTTCCCCGCGTCCACGATGCCCGCGTAGTCGGCGGGCGAGTGACTGCGGTCGTACCCGACGAATTCCGCGGTGGCCGACATTCTCAGCTCGTCACCGAACCGCGACCAGGCGACGAGTGTCTTCTCGTCGATGCCGCCCACCACCGGTGCGCGTTCGGGGTCCTTGACGGTCGCGGTCAGCGTGTATCCCTTGGCCGGGTAGACGGGTAGCCGCAGACCGACACTCCTCGCGACGAGAGCACTTGCGGCCCCCGCGGCGAGGACGAAGGCATCCGCGCGAATGTCGCCCCGGTCGGTGACGGCCGAGGTGATGGCCGCGCCGTCGGTCTCGAGGCGCATGACGGACGTGCCCAGGTGGAACCGGACCCCTAGCCGTCCGCATTCCTCGGCGAGCCCCACCGAGAACCGGTGCGGGTCGCCGGTGCCGTCGGTGCGGTCGTGGATCGCCCCCGCGAACGTGGCCGTCCCGTGCCGGAGGGCGGGCTCCGCGGCCGCGATCTCCTCCGGTCCCAGCACGTCCTGCTGCTGTCCGTGGTCGCGGAGCAGCTGCGAGTTCACCTGCGCGTGCTCGAGTTCCGCTTCGTCCCGGTACAGATACAGAACGCCGTTGCGGGTCTGGCAGTACTCCAGGTTCTCGCGGGCGGTGAGTTCGTCCATCAGCTGTTGGCTGTACCGGGCCAGTCGGAGCTTCGCGAGAGTGTTCGACCGCGCCCGGGAGGCCGTGCACTCGCGGAGGAATCGCACACCCCACCGGGCGAGTTCGGCGTCCGCCCGGGGGCGGACACGGATCGAGGTCGACGCGCCGAGCAACGATCGGACCAGCATGGTGGGAGCCGACGGCGACGCCCACGCGTAGGAGTGACCGGGGGCGATCAATCCGGCGGTGCTCGCGCTGGTGTCGGACGCGACCTCGCTGCGCCGGTCGTATACATGCACCTCGTGTCCACGCTCGACCAGAGCGTGGGCGGTCGCCACACCGACGACCCCTGCTCCGAGAACTGCCACCTTCATTCCGCTTCCTTTCCTTCGGTCGAGCCCCGGCCCGTGACGGCGACGGCCTGTATCTCCACGAGTAGCTGCGGGTCCAGCAGGGCTGCGACCACCGTTGCCCTGGCCGGGCGGTGGTCTGCGGCGAACCAGCGCATCCATTCCTCGTTGAAACGCGGGGCGTCCTCGGCGTTCGCGAGATACACCGTGGCCGAGGCGATGTCGTGCAGGGTGGCGCCGGCCGCGGCGAGGACCCTGTCGAGTCGTGTGAGGGAGTGACGTGTCTGCTCCACCACATCGGTACCGACGACGTTGCCGGTGTCGTCGAGCGAGACCTGGCCTGAGACGAACACGAGGTCGCCGACCCTGYGCGCCGACGGGTACGGGCTGGTGCCGGTGGTCACCCCGGGGACGTCCACGATGTCATCCATGGTCGCGCTCGCCCGCTGTGGCGCCACCGCTGTCACCGCGGAGCACTTCCTTGACGTAGAAGCGCCAGCCGAGGAATCCGACCCACAGGGTGACGGTGACGACGGCGGTGGGTACCCCGTAATAGAGGAGGACGGGAATCATGCGAATTCTCCTTCGGTGACGCGGACGGCAGGCTGTTGCCGGCGCGGATAGCGGGACGAGGTGGCCGTCGCGACCGTGACGAAGACGAGGAGGTTGGCGACGACGCCGGGCACCAGCCCATCCAGTCCGAACGGAGCGTCGAGGCCCCACTGCCACACCGCGGTGACGATCGCGCCCGCCGTGATCGCCGACAGTGCCGCCGGCGCGGACCGCACGCCGAACAGCACCGCGCCGAACAACGGAACGATGACCGTCGGAGCCCACAGTGTGTAGCTGTAGAGAAGGGCGTCGACGATGGACGGAACGCTGAGGGCGAAGATGGTCGCCCCGGCACCGACGACGACACTGGTGGCCCTCTCGATGGTGAGCCGCCTCGAGGGCGGCAGCTCGGTGGGGCTGAGGGGCTGGTAGATGTCCTTGGTCAGGACGACGGCGGTGGAATTGAGGTAGGAACTCGCCGTCGACATCACGACCGCCATCAGCGCCGCCACCACCAACCCGAGAACGCCGACCGGCATCAGATTCATCACCACGGTCGGTAGCGCCTGATCGCTTTCGATGTCCGGGTACAGGACGAGTGCGATCAACCCGAGAGACGCCGAGGTGAAGAAGAAGAAGAACGAGAAGAACCCGGCCAGTGCGTAACCCTTACGGGCGTGCCGCGAGTCGGGGGTGGAGAACGTCCGCTGCGCGTACGGCGGGACCAGCGTCTCGCCGAGCAGTAGTGCCGCGAAGAGCGTGAGGAACTGTGCGGGGGAGTAGTCACCCATGAACGAAAGATGCTCGGCGGGAACACTGTCCAGGAGGGCCGACGGTCCGCCGACGGCGTCGAGCCCGATGAGGAGCGCCACCGGCAGGAGTACTCCCAGGAAGACGAACTGCAACAGGTCTGTCTGGATTACCGCCCAGGCCCCACCGAACGAGGAGTAGAGCACGACCACACCCATGCCGATGATCACCGCGGGCACGGTGGGCACGTCGAGGGTGGCGTTGACGACGGTACCGATGGCCAGGGCCTGGGCGCCGAGGATGCCGGCACACAGGACGACGGACAGTACGCCGGTGACCAGTCTCGCCGGCCGGCCGTAGTGGGCCTCCATGATGTCGCCGAGGGTGTGGGCGCCGATGTAGTTCTTGAGTCTGGGCGCGACGAAGTAGCCGACGAGCACCGTCTGAACGCCGAATGCGCAGAAGGCGAACATGTACACGTAGCCGTCACGCATCGCGGCGCCGGCGACACCGAGCGATGCTCCGCCGCCGAGGAACGCTGCGGCCAGGCTGCCGAAGAAGACCGGCCAGATGATTCGGTTGCCTGCCACGGCGAAATCGTCCGGCGACTTGACGCGTCGCATGGTCTGGACGCCGATCAGGACGAGTAGCAGGAAGTAGGCACCGAGAAGTATCCAGTCGAGGATTGCCATGTGAACTCCTAGTTGGGATGAACCCATCGTAGGAACGGCATGTGACCGAGGTCACTAGGCAAGTTGCCCTTGATATACACTGGAATCGATACTTGATTGTGCGATATGCACAACCCCTCGCAGGGTTCGGAAGGACTGTCGATGCTGAGTGAGGCTCTGGCACAACAGATCGCGAACGAGATCACCGACGTCATCGGGTTCAACGTGCTCATCACGGACGCGGCAGGCACGGTGGTCGGCAGCGGGGACGAACGTCGCATCGGCCAATTCCACGAGGCATCGATCGAGGTGATCCGTGCGCGGCGCATGATCGCGCATTCGGCAGCGGACGTCCGCGACCTCGTCGGCAGTCTGCCCGGCGTCACCATTCCGCTCGTCATCGACGGTGACGTGGTGGGCACGATCGGGCTGTCCGGTTCGCCCGAGCAGGTCGAGCAATTCGGGCTCGTGGTCAAGCGGCAGACCGAAATCCTGATGCAGGAGGCCTCGCGGATCGGTACGCGGCTGACCTACGAGCGGGCAGCGGAAGAACTGCTCCGCGACATCTGTGATTGGCATCGCTCCACGTTCACCGAGGCCCAGATCGTCCGGCGGGCAACGGGTCTGGGATACGACCTGCGCCTTCCCCGGGTCATGCTGCTGATCAGCTACGACAGTCACTCCGACGACGTCGCGGTCCAGGGGCAGCCCGTGTCGCACAAGGTCCTGCGCGCCGTGCAGGACGCCTTCGACTCCGCGACCGATCTGGTCGCGCCGCTCGCTCGGCAGGTCGTCGCTGTCACCACCGTGGTGACCGCACGGACGCCCGCGGCGGATGCGGCTCTGACGGACCGGTGCCGGAAGTATGTGTCCCTGGTCCGTGAACGGGGATGGGACACCCGCGTGGGGATCGGCTCCATCGCGCACGGGGTCGAACAGCTCAATCTCTCGTCCCAGGACGCGTACGACGCGCTCCGGCTCGGCGCGGTTCTCGACCCACGCGGACAGGTCTACGACATCGACCGGTTCCGCCTCCATCAGGCCGTCTCGGTGATACCCGCGGAAACCCGTGACAGACTGTCACGGGCCGTGCTCGGCGCGTTGGCCGCCGACAACGACTGGCCGCACCTGCAGGAGACGCTGATCGCGTGGGGGGAGTGCGGGTTCAACTCCAGCCGGGCGGCGCAGCGGCTGCACGTCCACCGCAATACCCTCGCCAACCGACTCGACAAGATCGCCCGGCTCCTCGGTCGCCCGCTGGACGAACCGGGTCTGGGTATGACGCTCTACCTCGCCTGTGTGGTGGCACAGCGGGCCGGCTGAGCCTTCTGCCGGCGTGTGTGTGAACCTCACCGGCGCGCCCGTCGCCGTGTCGCCGCCGATCGGCGGCGTTTTCGATGCATACTCGACATTCTCGAGTGGTTGCCGCACTGGATGCGGCAGACGAACCGGAGGAATCCCTTGAACGACCACCACGTGCAGCTCTTCTCCGAGCTGCACAGCACCGCAGGATCCCAGGCAGGCGGCGAGGATGCCGGCGAGGCGCTGCGCCCCGTCGACCCGGAGCATCGCACCGCCACCGAGGTGCACCGCGCCCTGTTCAGCGACCAGTAGCGAGGCGGACGGTAGCCCCGTCGTCGGTCGTCCGCGCGTTCATTAGACTCGACGGGTGACCAGTGCAGCTCCAGAAAATCCCCAGAACCGTGCCGATGCCCTTCCGAAGAGCTGGGACCCCAGTTCCGTCGAGGACGATCTGTATCAGGGCTGGGTAGACGCCGGTTACTTCCGCGCGGACCCGCACAGCGACAAGCCGGGCTACTCCATCGTCCTGCCGCCGCCGAACGTGACCGGCAGCCTGCACATGGGTCACGCGCTCGACCACACGTTGATGGACGCGCTGAGCCGCCGCAAGCGGATGCAGGGCTATGAGGTGCTGTGGCTGCCCGGCATGGACCACGCGGGCATCGCGACGCAAACCGTGGTCGAGAAGCAGCTCGCCGTCGACGGCAAGACGAAGGAAGACTTCGGCCGCGAGCTGTTCATTGACAAGGTGTGGGACTGGAAGCGCGAGTCCGGTGGCACCATCGGCGGCCAGATGCGCCGGATCGGTGACAGCGTCGACTGGAGCCGCGACCGGTTCACCATGGACGACGGGCTGTCCCGCGCCGTCCAGACGATCTTCAAGCGCATGTACGACGACGGGCTGATCTACCGGGCCGAGCGTCTCGTCAACTGGTCGCCCGTGCTGCAGACGGCGATCTCCGACATCGAGGTGAAGTTCGAGGACGTCGAGGGTGAGCTGGTCTCGCTGCGGTACGGCTCGCTGAACGACGACGAGCCGCACGTCGTGGTCGCGACCACCCGTGTCGAGACGATGCTCGGTGATACCGCCGTGGCCGTCCACCCCGACGACGAGCGCTACAAGCACCTGATCGGGACGACGCTCGAGCATCCCTTCACGGGGCGCGACATCCCGATCATCGCGGACGAGTACGTCGATCCCGAGTTCGGCACCGGCGCCGTCAAGATCACGCCCGCACACGACCCCAACGACTTCGAGATGGGCCTGCGGCACAACCTGCCGATGCCGACCATCATGGACAAGACCGGCAAGATCGCCGACACGGGAACGCAATTCGACGGTCTCGACCGCTTCGAGGCGCGCGTCAAGGTGCGCGAGGCGCTCGCCGAGCAGGGTCGCGTGGTCGCGGAGAAGCGGCCCTACCTGCACAGCGTCGGGCATTCCGAGCGCACCGGTGAGTCCATCGAGCCGCGCCTGTCGCTGCAGTGGTGGGTGAAGGTCGAGTCCCTCGCGAAGGCCGCCGGTGACGCGGTGCGCAACGGTGACACGGTCATCCACCCGGCCAGTCAGGAACCGCGGTGGTTCGCCTGGGTCGACGACATGCACGACTGGTGCATCTCGCGTCAGTTGTGGTGGGGTCACCGGATCCCGATCTGGTACGGCCCCGACGGCGAGGTCGCGTGCTTCGGACCGGACGAGACCGCACCCGAGGGATGGGTGCAGGATCCAGACGTCCTCGACACCTGGTTCTCCTCCGGGTTGTGGCCGTTCTCGACCATGGGCTGGCCCGAGAAGACTCCCGAGCTCGAGAAGTTCTATCCCACAAGTGTTCTCGTCACCGGTTACGACATCCTGTTCTTCTGGGTGGCGCGGATGATGATGTTCGGCACGTATGTGTCGGAGGACGACGCCATCGCTGGCGGCAAGTCCGGACCGCAGATGCCGTTCGAGGACGTGTTCCTGCACGGCCTCGTCCGCGACCAGTTCGGCAAGAAGATGTCGAAGTCGCGGGGCAACGGCATCGACCCGCTCGACTGGGTCGACCGCTTCGGCGCCGATGCGCTCCGCTTCACGCTGGCCCGCGGCGCCAACCCCGGCAGCGACCTGTCCGTCGGCGAGGACCATGCGCAGTCGTCGCGGAACTTCGCGACCAAGCTGTTCAACGCGACCAAGTTCGCCCTCATGAACGGGGCCGCGCCGGCACCGCTGCCCGGACGCGGCGAGCTCACCGACGCCGACCGGTGGATCCTCGACCGTCTCGAGCAGGTGCGCGGGGAGGTCGACGCCGCATTCGACCGGTACGAGTTCAGCAAGGCGTGCGAGGYGCTGTTCCACTTCGCGTGGGACGAGGTCTGCGACTGGTACCTCGAGCTGGCCAAGGTGCAGTTCGCCGAGAGCGACACGGTCGCGGCGAACACGAGGGCCGTGCTCGGCAACGTCCTCGACGCCCTGTTGCGCCTGCTCCACCCGGTGATCCCGTTCGTCACCGAGACGCTGTGGACGGCGCTCACCGAGCGTGAATCCGTCGTCGTGGCGCAGTGGCCGCAGTCGAGCGAGGCGGCCGCGGATGCGGTTGCGGCGCAGCGTGTCGAGGACATGCAGCGACTGGTGACCGAGGTGCGCCGGTTCCGCAGCGATCAGGGTCTCAAGCCCTCGCAGCGGGTTCCCGCACGGATCAGCGGCATTGCCGAGGCCGATCTGGACACGCAGCTCGCCGCGGTCACGTCGCTGGCGCGCCTGACGGACCCGGAGGACGGGTTCGCGGTGTCCGCGTCGGTGGAGGTGCGCCTGAGCAAGGCGACCGTCACCGTCGACCTCGACACGTCCGGCAACGTCGACCTCGGCGCCGAGAAGGCCCGGCTGGAGAAGGACCTCGCGGCCGCGCAGAAGGAACTCGCCGGAACCACCGCGAAGCTGTCCAACGAGGCGTTCCTGGCCAAGGCCCCCGACGCCGTCAAGGACAAGATCCGTACGCGTCAGCAGATCGCGACGGAAGAAATCGAACGCATCACCAAGCGATTGAAGGAGCTGGAAGGCGCGTGACCTCGCCCGACTTCACGCCGGAGGAAGTCAGTCCTGTCGACCTCGCGGAGCTGACACTGGTCGAGGCGGAACTCGACAAGCGGTGGCCCGAGACGAAGATCGAGCCGTCCCTCACCCGGATCGCGGCCCTGATGGACGTGCTCGGTTCGCCGCAGCACGGCTATCCCGCCATCCACGTCACCGGCACCAACGGCAAGACGTCGGTGACGCGGATGATCGACGCGCTGCTCACGGCGCTGCACCGGCGCACCGGCCGCACCACCAGCCCGCACCTGCAGCTCGCCACCGAGCGCATCAGCATCGACGGGCGCCCGGTGTCGCCCCGCCGGTACGTCGACACGTACCGGGAGATCGAGCCGTACGTGCAGATGATCGACCAGCAGTCGCAGGCGGCCGGCGGCCCCGCGATGAGCAAGTTCGAAGTGCTCACCGCGATGGCGTACGCCGCGTTCGCGGAGGCGCCCGTCGACGTGGCCGTCGTCGAGGTGGGTCTCGGCGGGCGTTGGGACGCAACCAATGTCATCGACGGCGAGATCGCGGTGATCACCCCGATCAGCCTCGATCACGCCGAGTATCTCGGCGACGACCTGGCCGGGATCGCCGAGGAGAAGGCCGGCATCATCAAGAAGGGCCGCGAGGACGCGCTCGTGCCCCGCGACGCCGTCGCGATCCTGGCCGAGCAGACGCCGGAAGTGATGGAGGTGCTGCTCCGCCGGGCCGTCGAGGTGGATGCCGCGGTCGCGCGGGAGGGCTCCGAATTTACGGTGCTCGCCCGGCAGATTGCCGTCGGCGGCCAGCAGCTCGAGCTGCAGGGCCTCGGCGGGGTCTACACCGACATCTTCCTGCCCCTGCACGGGGAGCACCAGGCGCGTAACGCGTCGCTCGCGCTCGCCGCGGTGGAGGCGTTCTTCGGTGCGGGCCCGGAACGGCAACTCGACCAGGAGGCCATCCGGGAGGCGTTCGCCTCGGTCGTCAATCCGGGCCGGCTCGAACGTGTGCGCAGCGCCCCGACCGTCTTCCTCGACGCCGCCCACAACCCGGACGGGGCGCGTGCACTCGCCGCCGCCCTGACCGCCGAGTTCGACTTCCGCAAGCTGGTCGGCGTCGTCAGCGTGATGGGGGACAAGGACGTCGACGGCATCCTGTCGGCGCTGGAACCGGTGTTCGACGAGCTCGTCGTCACGAACAACGGTTCGGCGCGGGCCATGGACGTCGACGATCTCGCCAACCTCGCGGTCGCCAAGTTCGGCGACGAACGCGTCGTCGTGGCACCCACACTCGCGGATGCGCTGGAAACGGCCATCGGGTTGGCCGAGGAGGTCGCCGAGCCCGGTGAGGCAGTATCGGGGGCGGGCGTCGTGGTCACCGGATCCGTGGTGACCGCCGGTGCGGCCCGCACCCTCTTCGGAAAGGACCCAGCGTGAGCGAGCCGGACTCGAATGCTTCGGAACCGGAGTTCGGACCGCCGACCAAGGACCCGTGGAAGGGATTCCGCGGGGTGGTCGCGGGATCTCTGATCCTGGAAGCCATCGTGGTGCTTCTCGCCCTGCCGGTAGTCGCGACGGTCGGCGGCGGACTCACCTGGTGGTCCGGAACCTACCTCGTGGGGCTCGCGGTGCTCATGATCCTCGGGGCGGGCCTGCAGGGCCGCCCCTGGGCGATGAAGTACAACCTGTTGTTGCAGGTGGGGCTGCTACTCGGGTTCTTCGTCCACGTGTCGATCGGTTCGGTCGGAGTGGTCTTCGCCATCCTGTGGGGATACCTGCTCTACTTCCGCCGGAACGTCCGCCAGAGAATGGAGCGGGGCCTGCTGCCGGGGCAGCGGGGCTGACCATTTAGGCTGTGCGCCGTGACTGAGCGCACCCTTGTACTGATCAAGCCCGATGCCGTTGCCCGCGGATATGTAGGAGAAATCCTCGGTCGTATCGAGCGGAAAGGTCTGACGATCTCCGCGCTCGACCTGCGCACCGCTCCCGGCGACATCGCAGCCGCCCACTACGCCGAGCACGAAGGCCGCCCGTTCTACCCGGGCCTGCTGGAATTCATCACCGGCGGCCCGCTCGTCGCGGCAGTGCTCGAAGGTCCCCGGGCGATCGCGGCGTTCCGCCAGCTCGCCGGCGGCACCGACCCCGTCGAGAAGGCCGTTCCGGGCACGATTCGTGGTGATTTCGGGCTCGAAGCCCAGGAGAACCTGGTGCACGGCTCCGACTCGGTCGAGTCCGCCGAGCGCGAGATCGCCCTCTGGTTCCCGCACCTCGCCGCCAACTGATCTACCTCTCCACCCACCCCTCGACCCACCGGCCTGCCCTCCGGGCCGGCGGCGCCATCGCGTGCGGAACATGTTCCAGACCGATACGTGCGCCGCTGGCACGGACTGCGGCACACGTGTGGGATACTGAGGGTGGTCGGACCGCAATTTGTGCACCACGTGGCTTCGACCGGATGACACCACGGCTCGATGCCCTTCATCGCTGCCCCTGCGTCAACAGGAAATACCTGGGCGTTTCGGCACGCTGGATGATCAGGCGCTCGCGCCGCGGACGACGGCCATCCGCAAGGCACTACATGGGTGTGCAGTGAAAACGGACACTGCACGCGCTGTGTGGAGCGAGACCAGACAATCTCGCGCTCACATCTGGGGCGCGAGTACACATACTGCGCCCTCGCGTGGCCGCGTGACACCCCCAGACACGGGAGTGGACGCGCCCGGGGGCTGAGGAGACTACGTGGCCGATCAAGCGCCGCCCACAAATTCAGAGCCGAACGAATCGGCCACCGCCGGGAGCGCGGTTCCCGCTCTTCCGGAGAAGATTCGCGTTCACGCCCTCGCGAAGTTGCTGGGCGTGACGAGCAAGCAGGTTCTCGCCGAGGCTGCGGCCCTCGGAACCGAACTGCGCAGCGCGCAGTCCAGCCTGCAACGGGACGTCGCCGAGCGGGTGCACGCAGTTTTCACCGCTGCGCAGAGCGCTCCCACCGAGCCACCCGCCGCGGCCGAACCGGTCGCGGAGACCCCGGCCGCCGAACCGGTCGCGGAGACCCCGGCCGCCGAACCCGCCGTCGAGGTCGCACCGGAATCGGTCGCGGCTTCGGACGTCGAGGAAGCGGCGGCCGAGCAGGCTCCGGCCCCCGAAGTTCCCACCGAGGAAGCACCGGCCCAGGAAGCTCCCGCCCAGGAGCCCGTCGCGGAGGAAGCCGCGGTCGCCGAGCGCGACCTCGGACGTGACCTGTTCACCACTGCGTCCTACCAGGTCGAGGCGCCCGCCGCCGAGCCCGCCAGCGAGACCCCGCCCGCCGTCTCGCAGGTCCCGCTCTTCCTGCAGCCCGACCTCGCAGCGGTCGAGACCCCGCCGCGACGCCGGCGCAGCCGCCGGGACGCCGGGACCCCGGAACCCACCACCGAGCAGCCGCCCGTCGCCGAAACGCGCGAGGAGGTGCCCGAGCCCGCCAAGGCCACGGACACCGGAACCGCCGACACCGAGTCGGACGAGTCCGACGTGGACGGCGATCAGCCGCGTCGTCGTCGCCGCGGCCGCCGCGGCCGTGGTCGCGGACGGGGCGAACAGCAGAACGAGCAGGACACCGACATCGACACCGAGGGTGCCGAGGCCGAGGAATCCGCGCGGGAATCCGTTCGCGAGGAGAAGGCCGCCGAGACACCGACTCGGGAGCCCGAAGAGAAGCCGAAGCAGGATTCCGAGGAGAAGCCCGCCGAGGCCGAGGAGGCCGAAGCGGAGTCCGGTGACGAAGAGACCGGTGAGGGTGACTCCGACGGGTCGAGCCGTCGCCGCCGTCGCCGTCGCCGTCGCAAGTCCGGTGGCGAGGGGTCGGGAGAGGCCACGTCCGAGGACGATCCGCCGAACACCGTCGTCCACGAGCGTGAACCTCGCAACAAGAGCCGCTCGAAGGACGAGGTCCAGGGCATCACCGGTTCGACGCGGCTCGAGGCGAAGCGTCAGCGTCGCCGCGACGGCCGCGATGCCGGCCGCAGGCGCCCGCCGATCCTCACGGAATCGGAGTTCCTGGCCCGCCGCGAGGCCGTCGACCGCGTGATGGTGGTGCGCGACCGTATCGCCACCGGGCAACCGCACGCGACGACGCAGGTCGCCGTGCTCGAGGACGGCGTCCTCGTCGAACACTTCGTGACCACGTCGGCGTCGGCCTCGATGGTCGGCAACGTGTACCTCGGACGCGTCCAGAACGTGCTGCCCAGCATGGAAGCCGCGTTCATCGACATCGGCCGCGGCCGCAACGGCGTGCTGTACGCGGGTGAGGTCAACTGGGAGGCCGCCGGGCTCGGTGGCAACTCCCGCAAGATCGAGCAGGCCCTAAAGCCGGGCGACCAGGTGCTGGTCCAGGTCAGCAAGGACCCGGTCGGTCACAAGGGTGCACGGCTGACGACGCAGATCAGCCTCGCGGGCCGCTTCCTCGTGTACGTGCCCGGCGGCACGTCCACCGGTATCAGCCGCAAACTGCCCGACACGGAGCGCAAGCGCCTCAAGGACATCCTGCGCGACATCGTGCCCTCGGACGCCGGAGTCATCATCCGGACAGCGTCGGAGGGGGTGAGCGAGGAGGAACTCGCCCGCGACGTGAAGCGTCTGCAGGACCAGTGGGCCGGGATCGAGGCTCAGGCCGCGAAGGCGGAATCCGGTAAGTCCGGCAACCCGCAGGCCCTGTACGAGGAGCCCGACCTTCTCGTGAAGGTCATCCGCGACCTGTTCAACGAGGACTTCTCCAAGCTCGTGATCGAGGGCGAGAAGGCCTGGTCGACGGTCGAGTCGTACATCAAGTCCGTGGCCCCCGATCTCATGCCGAGGCTCGAGCAGCACACGTCGGACAACGGTGTCGACGTCTTCGAGGCGCACCGCATCGACGAGCAGCTGGCGAAGGCACTCGACCGCAAGGTCTGGTTGCCGTCCGGTGGCACGCTCGTGATCGACCGCACCGAGGCCATGACCGTGGTCGATGTCAACACCGGCAAGTTCACCGGTGCCGGTGGAAACCTCGAGGAGACCGTCACCCGGAACAACCTCGAGGCGGCCGAGGAGATCGTCCGGCAGATGCGCCTGCGCGACATCGGCGGCATGATCGTCGTCGACTTCATCGACATGGTGCTCGAATCCAACCGCGATCTCGTGCTGCGACGCCTGACGGAGGCCCTGGGCCGGGATCGCACCCGCCACCAGGTGTCCGAGGTCACGTCGCTGGGCCTGGTCCAGATGACGCGGAAGAAGCTGGGCACCGGGCTGGTCGAGGCGTTCTCGACGACGTGTGAGCACTGCCACGGCCGGGGCATCATCGTCCACGCCGAGCCGATCGAGGTGAAGACCTCCGAGGACAACGGTGCGCGCGGGTCGTCCCGCGGCGGCGACTCCGGTGGCTCCCGCAAGAAGCGGGGACGCGACAAGTCGTCCGGCGGGGAGACGTCGCAGCCTCCCGTGCACGAGGAGACCCCGACGGTGGACGCCACCGTCAAGCGGGCCCACCCGGTCGCTCTCGCGATGGCACACCACCATCACGAGGAGGAGGCCGCGCACGCACACAGCGGGCACGACGCGGAATCCGCCGAGCAGCCCGCCGCGGCGGTTCCCGAGCCCGAGCAGCCGGTCGCCGCCGAAGCGGAGACACCGGCGGCTGACCTGCCCGGCATCGAAGAAGCCGTGGCCGAAGCCCCGGCAGCGGTCGCTGCGGAAGCCGTCGTGGCACCCGAGGCGGAGGACACCGTCGCCGAGGAAGCTGTGGTCGAAGAAGCCGTGGCCGAAGAGGCTGTAGCCGAGGAGTCGGCCGTCGAAGCCGCGCCGGCCGAAGCGGCTCCGGTCGCCGAGACCCCGGAACTCGTCGTGGAGCGCGAGCCTGAGCCCCAGCCGGAGCCGGTGGCCCCGCCGCGGCGAAGGAGCCGCCGGGTGTCGAGGGCAGCGGCGGCGCCGGTGTCCGAAACCCCGAGCGCCGGGACGGTGTTCGTGATCCCGACATCGGAGACCGGCGCGGAGCACGCACCGGAGCCGGAACCGGCCATGTCGGCGTCGGCCGTGAGCGCGCCGCCGGCGTCCTCGCCCGACGGCGCGGATTCGCAGGCAGCGC
>NZ_JBFUGT010000161.1:0-14194 GCF_056402775.1 Rhodococcus sp. P3_B8 | reverse complement strand
GTCGAAGGCGGGTGGGCTCGGCCTGCTCGGCGCGGCGCGCTACGCCACCCCGGAGTGGGTGGCGAAGGAGGCGGCGGTCGCGCGGAGCATCGGCGGCGACGCCTTCGGCATCGGGTTGATGACCTGGGCGCTCGACGACGACGACGCCCTGCTCGACGCCGCGCTGGCGGAGAACCCGCGGATCGTGTCGCTGTCGTTCGGCGATCCCGCGCCCTATGTGGAGCGGGTGCACGCTACCGGGGCGCTCGTGGTGTCGCAGGTGAACACGATCAACGATCTGCGGGTCGTGGAGGCGGCGGGCGTCGACTTCGTCATCGCCCAGGGCGGCGAGGCGGGCGGCCACACCGGCCGGATCGGGACGCTGCCGCTGCTGCAGGAGATCCTGGACTCCACCGCGCTGCCCGTGCTCGCCGCGGGCGGCATCGCGACCGGCCGTGGTCTCGCCGCCGTTCTCGCTGCCGGCGCGGAGGGCGCGATGATCGGGACCGCGCTGCTGGCCAGCCCCGAGACCATCGGACCGGAGTACGCCCGCGGCAGGCTGATCGCGGCGGGCAGCGCGGACACCGTGTACACGTCGGTGTTCGACCAGGCGCGCAGCCAGCCGTGGCCGGCCCGGTGGGGTGGCCGGGCCCTGAGCAACGCGTTCACGTCCCGCTGGCACGGCGAGAACGCCCCGGACACCGAACTCGCCGYCGCCTACGACCCCGCGGATCCCGACCTCGGTGTCGTGTACGCCGGGGAGGCGGCTGGTCTCGTCACGTCGGAGCGGCCGGCGGGTGTCGTGGTACGGCAGATCGCGGCCGACGCGGAGCGGTTGCTGCACCGTTTCGCGGAGTAGTCCGGAGTCGCAGGTCTCGGCCGGATCACCCCGTGTAGTGGGCAGGGTGGAAGCCGCTCGCCGCGGCCTTCTCGGCGCGGATGACGTGGACGACCGCGTTGATCAACGCCAGATGGGTGAACGCCTGCGGGAAGTTACCCAGGTGCCGACCCGACTCGGGATCGATCTCCTCCGCGTACAACTCGAGGGGGCTGGCGAACCCGAGGAGCCGCTCGCACAGGCGCTTCGCGCGGTCGAGTTCGCCGATCTCCACGAGCGCCGACACGAGCCAGAACGAACAGATGGTGAACGTGCCCTCCTTGCCCGTGAGCCCGTCGTCCGTGGTCTCCACCCGGTAGCGCAGCACCAGCCCGCCCTCGGTCAGCTCGTCCGCGATGGCGAGCACGGTGGCGCGTATGCGCGGGTCGTCCGAGGGCAGGAACCGCAGGAGCGGAGCGAGGAGGAGTGAGGCGTCGAGTTCGTCGCTGCCGTAACGCTGGGTGAGGACTCCGCGTGCGTCGACGCCGTGCTCGAGAATGTCGGCCTTGATCTCGTCGGCGAGGTCGGCCCACCGGTCCGCATAACTCGTCTCGCCCTGCTGCTCGGCGAGTTTCGCGCCCCGGTCGAGCGCCACCCAGCACATGATCTTCGACGACGTGAAGTGCTGCGGCTCGCCGCGCACCTCCCAGATGCCGCGGTCGGGGAGCTGCCAGTGCTCGATCGCCTCCTCGACCTGACGTTTGAGCATCGGCCACAGCGTCTCCGGCACCCGCTCACGCGATCGCACGTGCAGGTACACGGAATCGAGGATCGTTCCCCAGATGTCGTGCTGGTCCTGGTCGTACGCACCGTTTCCGATCCGCACCGGACGCGCGCCGTCATAGCCGGACAGGTGCGGCAGTTCCTCCTCGACGAGGGTCCGCTCGCCGCCGACGCCGTACATCACCTGCAGCGGCCGGTACTTGCCGTCGTCGGCACTGGACACGTCGTAGAGGAACGCGAAGAAGTCGTCGGCCTCCCGGTCGAGTCCGAGGCTGTACAGCCCCCACAGTGCGAATGTCGAATCGCGCACCCATGCGTAGCGGTAGTCCCAATTTCGTTCGCCCCCGGGGGTTTCCGGAAGCGACGTGGTCGACGCGGCGAGCAGCGCGCCGGTGGGGGCGTACGCCAACCCCTTCAGCGCCAGGGCGCTGCGCTGCAGGTAGCCACGCCACTTGTGGTCGGGGAAGCGGCCGGTCGTGATCCATTCCCGCCAGAACTTCGCCGTCTGCCACATCTTCTCGGCAGCCTCGTCATAGGTCTGCGGCGCAGGCATGTGCGACCAGGACAGTGCGACGAACACGTTGTCGTCCTCGACCATCCGGGTCCGGGCCCGAGCCTCGCGCCCTTCCAGCCCAAGCTTCATGTTGCTGGTCAGCCGGAGTGTGGGGTGGTCGCCCGCACCACTCGACTTGCAGGTGGCGGTGGCTTCCTCGTAGACCTTGCCCGTGTACTCCCACACCGCGTCGCCGCGGTGGTAGTCGAACGCGGGCTCGCAGCTCATCTCGAGATCCACGGTGCCGTTCACGCATTTGACGGTCCGCAGCAGGACATGTTCGGCATCCCAGTCCGTGGGGGTGCGGCGATGGGAGCGGGACCGCTGCTCCACGTTGTGCCACGGGCCGAGCACGAGTGCGTCGCGGACGATGAGCCACCCCGTTTCGGTTTGCCACGTCGTTTCGACGATCAGTCCGCCCGGCAGGTAGCGGCGGGCGGCGGGCACGTTCTGCCCGTACGGCGCGATCCGGAAGTGGCCGGCGCTGCGGTCGAGGACGGCGCCGAAGACGCTGGGGGAGTCGGGCCGGGGGATGCACATCCACTCGACCGCCCCGTTCCGGGCGATCAGGCACGTGGTCTCGCAATCCGACAGGAACGCGTAATCGTCGATCGGCGGAAACGCGCGACGGTGACGATGCGCGGCAGAGCGGGGCTGGTCGTCCGAGTGCGCATCGAGAGACACCATCTGCTCATCATCGGCCGTCGTCGTCGCGGCGTCCACCTGTGCGCCCACCACGTGCCGGCGAACGATAGGGTGGCACGGTGGACCGGATGGCGAGTTGGTGGGACGGCTTCGAGCTGTGGATCGCCGGGCTCCCGTTCGTTCCGCAGGTCGCCCTCGTGCTGCTGGTGATGGTGCCGGTGTGCCGAGGACTGGCGTGGCTGCTCGATCGTGGCCTCGCCGCAGTCTTCGTCCTGCTCAGGCGGGACGTCTCGAAGGTGGAGGAAGCCTGATGCCGCGCTCACGCGTCACACTCGCGCTGCTCGCGCTGCTCGTCCTCGTCGTCGTCGCATGGCTGGTCACCCGGTAAATCCCGTTCGATGTGGGCGGTTGGTTCAGCCTCTGCTACAGTCCACGGCGTGTCTGAAGCCGCTGTACACCAGGTCCGCCATGAATTGGCGTTGATCGCTGTCGGCATGCTCGCAGTCGCCGACATCGACTGTTGTTGATTTTTCCTCGCACACAGCACTGCGCGCGAGTGACACCGTGCACGCTCGACCGGTCTCGCGCTGCTGATTTTCGTTCGCATTCCTGATTCCGCTCGGGCGATCCCTGCGTTCCTCCTCTCGCACCCCCTCCCACGTTTTTCGCACCACCCCTCTGTGACAGATCCCCAGGAAGGTTTCTCCCATGAAACGCCGTTCTCGTAGTCTTCTCACGGCCCTCGTGACGCTCGGAGCTGTGGCGCTGACCGCGTGCAGCGGCGGCGCCAGCGACACCGTCGGCGGCGACTCGGCCGGTGCCGACGGCAGTGCGGGCACCATCAACCTGTACGCGTACGCCGTGCCGAAGCCGGGCTTCGACAAGCTGATCCCCGCGTTCAACGCCACCGACGAGGGCAAGGGCGTGGCCTTCCAGCCGTCCTACGGTGCCTCCGGTGACCAGTCCCGCAAGGTCAAGGACGGCGCCGAGGCCGACTTCGTCAACTTCTCCGTCGAACCCGACATCACGCGGCTCGTCGACGCCGGCCTGGTGGACAAGAGCTGGAACCAGGACGCCTACAACGGGATTCCGTTCGGTTCGGTCGTCACCATCGTCGTGCGCGAGGGCAACCCGAAGAACATCCGCGACTGGGACGACCTGTTGCGGCCCGACGTCGAGGTCGTGACCCCCAACCCGTTCAGCTCCGGATCCGCGAAGTGGAACCTGCTGGCACCGTACGCAGCGAAGAGCAACGGCGGTCAGGACCCGGAGGCCGGTCTGGCCTACATCACGTCGCTGGTGAACGACCACGTGAAGATTCAGCCGAAGTCGGGCCGCGAGGCGTCGGAGGCGTTCCTGCAGGGCACCGGTGACGTGCTGCTCAGCTACGAGAACGAGGCGCTGTTCATCGAGGGCAACGGTGACCCCGTCGAGCACGTGACCCCGCCGACCACGTTCAAGATCGAGAACCCGGTCGCGGTGCTGTCGAACAGCAAGAACCTGGAGAAGGCCAACGCGTTCAAGGACTTCCTCTACACCACCGAGGGCCAGAAGCTGTGGGGCGAGGCCGGATTCCGCCCGGTCGATCCCGCGGTGGCAACCGAGTTCGCCGACAAGTTCCCCGAACCGGCCAAGCTGTGGACCATCGCCGATCTCGGCGGCTGGTCCAAGGTCGACTCCGAGGTGTTCGCCAAGGACACCGGGTCCATCGCAGTTTTCTACGACAACGCAACCAAGTAAGACCGACGTGAGCGACACGACGACGGCGACGGGCGGACGCGGCACCACGGTGCCGTCTCCGCCCGTTCCGCCTACGCGCAAGAAGGTCGCCCGGGTCACCGGTGCGGTGGGACCGCTCGGCATCGGTATCGCGACACTCTGGCTGAGCATCATCGTGGTCCTGCCACTCGCCGCGCTCACCGTGGCCTCGTTCGGCGACGGAATCGGCGGCTTCGTGGACGCGATCACCTCGCCCGTGGCGGTGGCGTCCCTGCGCGTCACCGTCGTGGTGTCGGTGGTGGTGGCCGTGATCAACGTGATCATGGGCACGCTCATCGCATGGGTGCTGGTGCGCGACGAATTTCCCGGCAAGCGGGCCGTCAACGCGCTGATCGACCTGCCGTTCGCGCTGCCGACCATCGTGGCCAGCATCGTGCTGCTGTCGCTGTACGGCCCGGAGAGCCCGATCGGGGTCCACCTCAACGCGACGCAGCCCGGTCTGATCGTGGCACTGGCATTCGTGACGCTGCCGTTCGTGGTCCGCTCGGTGCAGCCGGTGCTGATCGAGGTGGACAGGGAAGTCGAGGAAGCCGCGGCCTCACTCGGCGCGGACAACTGGACGATCTTCCGGAGCGTCGTGCTGCCCACCCTGACTCCGGCCATCATCAGCGGCGCGGGGCTCGCATTCGCCCGCGCGATCGGCGAGTACGGGTCCGTCGTCCTGATCGGCGGAAACATTCCCCGAGAGACCCAGGTCGCCTCCCAGTACATTCAACAGCAGATCGAAATCGATCGGCCGGCCGCCGCGGCGGCCGTGTCGGTGGCTCTCCTGGCCATCGCGTTCGTGACGTTGTTCGCCCTCCGGGTCTTCGCCAGCCGGGGGCAGCGTCGTGAGGAGCAGGCGGAATGAAGCTCTCTGGGTCCACCCGGATCACCCTGCGCGCAGTCGCGCTGCTCTATCTGTTCGGCCTGCTGGTGGTGCCGATCGTCATCATCCTGTTCCGCACGTTCGAGAACGGGATCGGCGCCTTCATCGAGTCGATCAGCACCCCCGCCGCGATCTCCGCACTCAACCTGTCCCTGCTGATCGTGGCCATCGTCGTCCCGGTCAACGTGGTGTTCGGGATCGTCACCGCCCTCGCGCTGGTCCGGGGCCGCTTCCCCGGCCGCGGCCTGGTGCAGGCGGTGGTCGACCTGCCGTTCGCCGTCTCACCCATCGTCGTCGGTGTGTCACTGATCCTGCTGTGGGGTGCCAACGGCTGGTTCGGCGGGCTCGAATCGCTGGGGTTCAAGGTGATCTTCGGGCTTCCCGGCATGGTCATCGCCACCCTCTTCGTGACGTTGCCGTTCGTCGTGCGGGAGGTGGAGCCCGTCCTGCACGAGATCGGCGAGGAGCAGGAACAGGCCGCCGCGACGCTCGGTGCGAGCCGCTGGCAGACGTTCTGGCTGATCACACTGCCCGCCATCCRCTGGGGCCTCACCTACGGTGTGGTCCTGACCGTCGCCCGCTCGCTGGGCGAGTTCGGTGCGGTGATCATGGTGTCCTCGGGCTTCCCCGGTGTGTCGCAGACCCTGACCCTGCTCGTGCACTCGCGCTACATCGACGACCACAACACGTTCGGTGCCTACTCCGCAGCCACCCTGCTGATGGGGATTGCGCTGATCACCCTGCTTCTGATGACCCTGCTCGACCGCAAGAGGAGCACCACATGATTACCGTGACCGGCGCCCGGAAGAACTACGGGTCCTTTGCTGCTCTCGACGACGTCACGATCGACATCCCCTCGGGTTCGCTGACCGCGCTCCTCGGGCCCAGTGGTTCGGGCAAGTCGACGCTGCTCCGATCCATCGCCGGGCTGGAGTCCCTCGACTCCGGCACCGTCGTGATCGGCGGGAACGATGTCACCGACATCTCCCCGCAGAAGCGGGACATCGGCTTCGTGTTCCAGCACTACGCGGCGTTCAAGCACATGACGGTGCGCGACAACGTCGCGTTCGGCCTGAAGATCCGCAAGCGGCCCAAGCCGGAGATCGACAAGAAGGTCAACGAGCTTCTCGAGATCGTCGGCCTCGACGGCTTCCAGCACCGTTATCCGGCGCAACTGTCCGGCGGTCAGCGTCAGCGGATGGCGCTCGCGCGGGCCCTGGCCGTGGACCCGAAGGTGCTTCTCCTCGACGAGCCGTTCGGCGCGCTCGACGCGAAGGTCCGCACGGAYCTGCGCACCTGGCTGCGCCGGTTGCRCGACGAGGTGCACGTGACCACCGTGCTGGTCACCCACGACCAGGAGGAGGCGCTCGACGTCGCCGACCGGATCGCGGTCCTCAACAAGGGCCGGATCGAGCAGATCGGTGAACCGGAGGACCTCTACGACCGCCCCCACAACGATTTCGTGATGTCGTTCCTCGGGTCGGTGGCCAAGCTCAACGGTCAGCTGGTCCGGCCGCACGACATCCGCCTCGGCCGCGATCCCGACCTCGCCCTCGCCCAGGAGGCAGGCACGGCCGAATCGCTCGGCGTCACCCGGGCCACCGTGGAGCGAGTGGTGCACCTGGGATTCGAGGTGCGGGTGGATCTGCGTAACGAGGCGACCGGCGAACCCTTCTCGGCGCAGGTGACTCGCGGCGACAGCGCGGCACTCGGCCTGCAGGAAGGCGAGACCGTGTACGCGCGGGCGACGCGGGCTCCCGAACTCCCGGAGGCCGAAGTTCCGGTCTCCCTGTAACTCCCCGCCGATGTAGGAGGCGACTGTGGCGACCCCGGTGAATCCCGTCCGTGACAACGTTCTGATCGTGCACTGGCACGATCTGGGCCGTCACCTCGGGTGTTACGGCGCGTCCGGGGTACGTAGTCCGAACCTCGACCGGCTCGCCGCGGAGGGTGTGCTGCTGACGGACTCGCATGCGGCGGCGCCGCTGTGCTCGCCGTCGCGTGGCGCCCTGTTCTCGGGCCGGTACCCGCACAGCAACGGGCTGATCGGCCTCGCACACCACGGCTGGCAGTACCACGACGACGTCCGCACGCTGCCGTCCCTGCTGGCGGAGGCGGGCTGGTACACGTCCCTGTTCGGGATGCAGCACGAGACCGCGTATCCCAAGCGGCTCGGCTTCCACGAGTACGACGTGACGAATTCGTACTGCGAATACGTCACCGATCGGGCGTCGAGGTGGCTGTCGCGGTTCCCTCCGCAACCGTTCCTGCTGACCGCCGGCTTCTTCGAGACGCACCGCCCGTACCCGGTCGACAGGTATGTCCCCGCCGATCCCGAGGGTTTCGACGTTCCGTCGTACCTGCCCGACCGGCCGGAGGTCCGTGAGGATCTGGCCGGATTCCACGGGTCGATCGAGGTGGCCGACGCGGCCGTCGGCAGGTTGCTGCAGACGCTGGACGCCGAGGGGCTCGACGAGAGCACGTGGGTCGTGTTCCTCACCGACCACGGCGAGGCGTTCCCCGGTGCGAAGTCGACACTGTATGCGCCGGGCACCGGAATTGCGACGCTCATCCGCCCACCGCGGAGGCTGCGGGCGTCGCCTCGCGTCTACGACGACCTGTTCAGCGGGGTGGATCTCGTTCCCACCCTTCTCGAACTGCTCGGCGTCCCGATCCCCGCGGCCGTGGAGGGTGTCTCCCACGCCGGGCAGTTGCTGGGCCGGTCGGAGTCGGCGGCACGCGACGTCCTGTTCACGGAGAAGACGTTCCACGACAGCTTCGATCCCATTCGCGCGGTGCGCACCAAGCAGTTCAGCTACATCGAGAATTACGCGCCTCGGCCCAAGCTCGATCTTCCCCTCGACATCGAGAACAGCCTGTCCGGTGCGGCGCTGGGCACCGAGCATCTCCGGCCGCGTCCGAGCCGGGAACTCTACGACCTGGTCGCCGACCCCGGCGAACGCGACAACCTGGCCGACACCGAGGACTTCGCCGGGACGCAGGCCGAATTGGCGCTGGAACTCGCGACGTGGCGACGGGCCACGGGCGACTCGATCCCGAGCGAGGAAGAGGGAACGGCGTACGCCCGGAAGGCCATGGAGGAATACCTCGCCACTCTCGAGCGGGTGCCGGACGTGCGTTCGGCCTACAGTTCGGACCGCGGAATTCTCGACGAGCCGCGGAGCGGTGTAGCCACGTAGGGGCGGATGATGCGGTTCCGTGCTCGCGACCTGCGCGGCAGTGGTGCACTGGAAGTGTGAGCGTCGACTGCCCGCGGTGCACTCCGCCGAAGCTGCTGCGCGAGATGGTGCGCCGCCTCGGCTGCTCGGCGACACTCTCCGGGTCCGGCGAGGCAGCGGTGACGGGTATCAGCCAGGACTCTCGTCTCGTCCGGGCCGGCGACGTGTACGCGGCGCTGCCGGGGCGGCACCGGCACGGGATCGAGTTCGCGGTCGAGGCCGCGGCGCGCGGTGCTGTCGCGATGCTCAGCGACCGCGGGTCGGACATCCTGCCGACGATCGTGGTGGACGATCCGCGTCGTGCTCTCGGTCCGTTGGCAGCGTGGGTGTACGGTAATCCGTCCGAGGCACTCGACGTCTACGGTGTGACGGGGACGAACGGGAAGACCAGCACCGCGTACCTGCTGGACGCGGGACTGCGTGCGGCAGGTGTCGGCACCGGCATGATGACGGGGATCGCCGTCCGGGGACCGAACGGGTCACGCACCGCGACCCGGACCACGCCCGAGGCATGCGAGCTCCAGCAGACCCTCGCCGCGTTCGCCGAGCACCGGATCGGGGCCGTCGCGATGGAGGTGTCGAGCCACGGCCTCGCCCTGCACCGAATCGACGGAACGTCGTTCCGGGTGGGGGTGTTCACCAACCTCGCCCGCGACCATCTGGACTTCCACCCCGACATGGACGCGTACTTCGCGGCGAAGGCCCGATTGTTCGAACCGGGGCGCTGCGCCGCGGCAGCCGTCGGCGTCGACGACGAGTTCGGACGCCGCCTCGCCGCCACCGTCACTGTGCCCCGCGTGACGTTCTCGTCGAGGACGACCGCGGCCGACTTCTCCGCGTCCGCCGTGCACGCGGACGAGGGCGGTACGTCGTTCACGCTCCACGGCGCCGGGGCGCCGAGACCGGTGCGGCTCCGGCTACTCGGAGTGCACCAGGTGGACAACGCACTCGCGGCGATCGCCGCCCTCGCGGTTCGCGGGGTGGACCTCGACTCCGCGGTCGCCGGGATCGAGAACCTCGACACCGTGCCCGGACGCCTGGAGGCAGTGGACGCGGGCCAGGCATTCCTCGCGTTCGTCGACTACATGCACAACACGGCCGGTCAGCGACGTCTGTTTCCGTACCTCCGCTCGCTGACGCGAGGCCGGGTCATCGCCGTCGTCGGGGCGACCGGTGAGCGCGACCCCGGCAAGCGGGTGCCGCTCGGCGCGACCGCGGCCCGTTTCGCCGACACGGTCATCGTCACCGACGAGAGTCCGTACTCCGACGAGGCGCAGCGCCTGCGTGAGGACGTGGCGCGAGGTGCACGCAGTGGTGGCGACGCCGAAGTGCTCGTCGTCCCCGACCGCGCCGAGGCGATCGTCGCCGCCGTCACCCTCGCCTCGCCGGGCGACGTCGTGGTGGTCGCAGGCCGTGGGCACGACCGGGTTCAGGCGTACGGGCCGCGCCGACGTGTGTTCGACGACCGGATCGCACTCCAGGAGGCACTCCAGCGGCTCGCCGCCGGCTAGACCAGTGGCGTCTCGTGCCGGGCGAGTTCGGCGAGAATCCGCGCGACGAGATCGTCGAGATCGGCGCCGGTGGTGTCGAATGCGAGATCCGGGTTCTCGGGGGCCTCGTACGGGGCGTCGATCCCGGTGAGGCCGCGTAGCTCGCCTGCGCGCGCCCGGGCGTAGAGCCCCTTGGGGTCACGCCGTTCGCACTCGTCGACCGGCGTGCTCACGTGGATCTCGAGAAACGGCAGTCCCGCGGCCTCGTTGAGCGCCCGTGCGATCGCGCGGTCCGAGCGCAGCGGCGACACCATCGACGCGATGGCGACCACCCCGGCGTCCGCGAACAACCGGGTGAGGTGACCGACGCGGCGGATGTTCTCGGCCCGGTCGCCGGGCGAGAACCCGAGGTCGTCCGAGATGCCGTGCCGTACGTTGTCGCCGTCCAGCAGGTACGCGGTTCGTCCGGCGTCGACGAGGGTCCGCTCGAGTGCGACCGCCACCGTCGACTTCCCGGACGCCGGCAGCCCGGTGAGCCAGATGGTGGCGCCCCGCTGCCCGGTCGCGGACCAGCGCCGATCCCGTTCCAGTGATGACGGGTGCCACTTGATGTCGTGCCGGGTCTGTTCGCCGGGCACGACTTCCCGGGCTTCGCCGACGGTTCCGGCGCCGACGGTGTCGTTGCTCTGCTCGTCGATGAGGATGAACGCGCCGGCGTCGCGATTGGTGGCGTAGGGGTCGGGGAGCACCACCGTGCTCGTCCGGAGCGTGATCCGGCCGATGTCGTTGAGGGCGAGTTCGCTGGGGGAGTCGTGTTCTTCGAGGGTTTCCGGATCGAGCTGGGTGTGCAATTCCTGAACGGTGGCGCGCACGGTGCGGGAGGTGTGCTTGAGCGCCACCCGGTCGCCTGCCCGCAGCGGTGTCTCGCTCAGCCAGCACACGGTCGCGTCGATCTCGCGGGCCGGGACGGGTGCGGTCGCGTCGGCGGCGGCGCTCACGACGAGGTCGCCGCGGGCCACGTCGAGGTCGTCCGCGAGTTCGAACGACACCGACAGCGGGGCGACCGCGACGGACCGGTTCGGATCGAGGGTGTCGAGGGCGGTGACCGTGCTGCGGGAACCCGCAGGCAGGACCACCACCTCGTCGCCGACGGACAGGGTGCCCGCGGACAGCCGGCCGGTGTAGCGGCGCCGCCGATCGTCCGTGGGACGCGCCACCCACTGGATCGGCAGTCGCAGTTCGGACGGGACCGCGGACGGTGCGGCGAGTTCCACCTCTTCGAGATACTCGAGGATCGTGGGCCCGTCGTACCAGGGTGTCGAATCCGACCGTGTGACGACGTTGTCGCCGCGGGTGGCGGACACCGGGATCACCGTGAGGTCGCGGCCGCCGAGCCGCTGCGCGAGCAGACCCAGTTCGGATTCGACTTCCTTGAACCGGGTCTCGTCGAAGTCGACGAGGTCGATCTTGTTGACCACCGCGACCAGGTGCGGCACGCCGAGCAGGTCGGCGATCCGGGCGTGGCGTCGGGTCTGCCGGAGCACCCCGGCGCGGGCGTCCACGAGCAGCACGGCGACGTGGGCGTTCGACGCACCGGTGAACATGTTGCGGGTATACCGTTCGTGCCCCGGCGTGTCCGCGAGCACGAAACTGCGGGTCGGCGTGGAGAAGAACCGGTACGCGACATCGATGGTGATGCCCTGTTCGCGTTCGGCGCGCAGCCCGTCGGACAGKGCGGCGAGGTCCGCCTCGCCGTCGGCGTTCGTCACCGCCTCGAGGTGGTCGGTGGGCAGGCTGCCCGTGTCGTGGAGGAGCCGTCCGATCAGGGTGCTCTTGCCGTCGTCGACGCTGCCCGCGGTGGCGAGCCGCAGCAGCTGACGGGGCCGGCCGGTGGTGGTCATCAGAAGTACCCCTCGCGCTTGCGGTCTTCCATCGCGGCAACGGAAGTTCTGTCGTCGGCCCGGGTCTCGCCGCGTTCGGAGACCGTGGCCGCGGCGATCTCCTCGATCACGCCGGCGACGTCGCCGGCGTCCGAGCGCACGGCGCCGGTGATCGTCAGGTCCCCGACCGTGCGGTACCGCACCCGGAGCCGTTGCACCAGTTCGTCTTCGGTGGGCAGCGTGTACTCGGACAACCCCAGCAGGATGCCGTCGCGCTCGAACACCTGCCGCTCGTGGGCGAAGTAGATCGACGGCAGCGCGAGGTTCTCCAGTTCGATGTAGCGCCAGATGTCGAGTTCGGTCCAATTGCTCAGCGGGAACACACGGACCTGCTCACCTCGGCGAATCCGCCCGTTGTACAGCGACCACGGCTCGGGCCGCTGCGAACGCGGATCCCACTGCCCGAACTCGTCGCGGAAGCTGAGCACCCGCTCCTTCGCGCGGGCGCGTTCCTCGTCGCGGCGCGCGCCGCCGAACGCGGCGTCGAAACGGTGCGCCTCCAGGGCGTCGAGCAGGGTGCGGGTCTGCAGCCGGTTCCGGGACGTGCCGGGCCCGCCCGATTCGGTGACGCGGCCCCTGTCGATCGACTCCTGCACCGACGCGACGATCAACCGGTGACCGTCCTCGGCGAGCCGGCGATCGCGGAACTCGATCACCTCGGGGAAGTTGTGCCCGGTGTCGACGTGCAGGACGGGAAACGGCAACGGGGACGGCCGGAACGCCTTCTCCGCCAGCCGCAGCAACACGATCGAGTCCTTGCCGGCCGAGAACAGCAGAACCGGTCGCTCGAGTTCGGCGACCACCTCGCGGATGATGTGCACGGCCTCCGCCTCCAGCGCACGGAGTTCGTCCAGCCGTGCGGCGCTGTCCAGCGGCGCCGCGGCGCCGATGGCGGTCACAGCGGAAGTCCGTTCGCGGCGGCGTCGGACCGATACCGCAGAACCCATTCATTGGAGCGGCCGTCGCTCTGCCGCTTCAGCGGCGGCGGGGGCGCGAGATCGGCGTCGAGGCCGAGTTCGACGAGCACCTTCGCCGCCGTCGCCTGCGGCGCCGCGACGAGATCGTCGAAACCGATGTCGATGTGGTCGAGTCCCTCGACCTCGAACCAGTTGCGCCACTGCTCATCTTGATCGCGCAGAATCCGGACGAGGTGGGCGATGCCGCCCGCGTGGTACTCGGCGCCGTCGTGCGGGGCGGGTGGGGTGGCGTCGTCGCGCCACACCTGAGTTTGCACCGCCCGCCACAGCGACACCGCCTGCGCGACGACGTCACGCCGGTAGACATGGATGAAGGCGAGGTCGCGGCCCAGGATGTCGTCCAGGGCGGACCGCAGGTCGTCACCGGAGCGGTCCGGAAGTCCGGCGGCGCGGTCGAGGACGAGCGGCACCTGGTTCCACATCAGCTTTCCGCCCCACACCCCGTTGGGAGTGCGACCGAGGCTGAGCAGTTGATCGCGCCACTGCTCCGCGGTGCGGGTGTCGGCGGTCCCCGGTTCGAGCGGGGCGAGCAGCGAGAGCACCGCCTCGTCGGTGACACCCTCGAACCACTGCCGCGGCTGCGGTGATCGACTGGTGGACGGCAGGTATTGGAAGAACTCCTCGGGGTTGCCGGCGACGGTCGTGGCGCGAAGAGATTCGACGAGCAGAGTGCTGCCGCTGCGCTGTGATGCGCAGACGAGATATGAGCGTGGCTCCGACATGCCGGAAACTATAAACGCGAAATTCGGTGCCGAAATCTGGAGGAAATCGAATTAGCGTGATTGAAACACTTGGCATTTTCTGCTGCGTGTGAGTCTGCGATATCAGCGCTGTGGCGTTGTTTATTTGAGCAGGTCGGAGCAGTGTTCTGACGTAGAAATTCAGTTCGCGCCGTGCCCCGGGAATGGGCCCGCGAATGGTGAATATGAATCAGGCTGATCGAAAGAGTGAAACGGACGCTTAGTATTCAGCCTTTTCGGCAGATGAGTACCGGACACCGGGCGTGGTGGATGAGACTCTGGCTCGTCGAGCCCACGATCGACGCGGTGAATGGATTTCGCCCGTGGCTGCCGACGGCGATCAACTGCGCACCGAACGAGTATTCGAGGAGCTCTTTCATCGGC
>NZ_JBFUGT010000160.1:0-14231 GCF_056402775.1 Rhodococcus sp. P3_B8 | reverse complement strand
TCCGAGGTTCCGAAAGCGGCACCGTCCCCTCCGAATATCGGTAGTGTGATTCATGTCACGGCTACATCCGGCTGGGTTGGGAGGGGTCACATGTCGACCTCCGAAATGCTCGAATTGAATCGCACCATCGACCGCCTTCGGCGCGCTGTCGGTTCGTTACGATCGATGTACGGCGACGCCGCATCCGTGCGGCGACTGAGCAACGATCTGGAGCGGCTCGAGATCGACGCGCGGGAACTCGACTCTTCGCCACCGAACGTCGTCCACCGCGAACCGGTGGAGCGAATCAAGGTGTCGGACACCCCGTACGACGCGTCGATGTGGCTCGGTATCGATGACGAGGGGCTGGGCGGGCTCCACTACGAGCGCGGATGAGCGCGCCGCCGAAGGATTCCGAAAGTGCCGGTGTGGGGGCGCCGACGCGTGCCCGGATCGCGGAACGCACGCTCCGCACCGACCGGTGGTGGCTGGCCCCGCTGCTGACGGTGCTCGGCCTGTCCGTCTTCGTGGTGTACGCATCGGTCCGCTCGTGGGTCCGCACCGCGTACTTCGTCGAGGACTACCACTACCTGACGCMGTTCTACTCGCCGTGCCTGAGCGATTCGTGTGTGCCCGGTTCGAGCGACTTCGGGACACCCATCGGCGAGTTGCCGATGATCATCCCGCTCGGGTTCCTGGTGCTGCCGTTCCTGCTCGGCTTCCGGCTCACCTGCTACTACTACCGCAAGGCCTACTACCGGTCGGTGTGGTTCTCGCCGCCCGCGTGCGCGGTCGCGGAACCCCATAGCACCTACACGGGTGAGACGCGCCTGCCGCTGATCGTCCAGAACGCACACCGCTACTTCTTCTACGTCGCACTCGTCGTCTCGCTGATCAACACGTACGACGCGATCCGCGCGTTCCACGGCGCCGACGGCGGATTCGGAATCGGGCTCGGCACACTCATCATGGTCTGCAACGTGATCCTGCTCTGGGCGTACACCGTCTCCTGCCATTCCTGCAGGCACGTCATGGGCGGCAGGCTCACCCACTTCTCCCAGCACCCGATCCGGTACCGGCTCTGGACCTGGGTCAGCACACTGAACACCCGGCACATGCAGCTCGCCTGGACCACCCTCGCCACACTGATCATCACCGACTTCTACGTGATGCTCGTGGCGAGCGGGACCATCTCCGACCTGCGCCTCATCAACTGACTTCATCGAAGAGGGAGTGGAATGACGGAAGTCGAACGGCACCAGTACGACGTCGTGGTCATCGGTGCCGGCGGCGCCGGACTGCGAGCGGTCATCGAGGCCCGGGAACAGGGCCTGTCCGTCGCCGTCGTCTGCAAGTCGCTGTTCGGCAAGGCGCACACGGTCATGGCGGAGGGTGGCTGCGCCGCCGCGATGGGAAACGCCAACGAGAAGGACACGTGGCAGACCCATTTCCAGGACACGATGCGCGGCGGCAAGTTCCTCAACAACTGGCGAATGGCCGAACTGCACGCCCGCGAGGCTCCCGACCGGGTGTGGGAACTCGAGACGTACGGGGCCCTGTTCGACCGGACCCCCGACGGCCGGATCAGCCAGCGTAACTTCGGCGGTCACACGTATCCGCGGCTCGCCCACGTCGGTGACCGCACCGGGCTCGAACTGATCCGCACCATGCAGCAAAAGATCGTGTCGCTGCAGCAGGAGGATTTCGCCGCCACCGGAGACTACGAGGCCCGGATCAAGATCTTCGCCGAGTGCACCATCTCCGAGCTGACCAAGGACGGCGACCGGATCTCGGGTGCGTTCGGATACTGGCGCGAGAGTGGACGTTTCGTCCTGTTCGAGGCCCCCGCCGTCGTGATGGCCACCGGCGGGATCGGCAAGTCGTTCAAGGTGACGTCGAATTCGTGGGAGTACACCGGCGACGGTCACGCCCTCGCCCTGCGCGCGGGCGCCAACCTCATCAACATGGAGTTCGTGCAGTTCCACCCCACCGGCATGGTGTGGCCGCCCAGCGTCAAGGGCATCCTCGTGACGGAAGGCGTCCGCGGTGACGGCGGGGTCCTGAAGAACTCCGAGGGCGAGCGGTTCATGTTCTCGTACATCCCGCCGGTCTTCAAAGGGCAGTACGCGGAGACCGAGGAAGAGGCCGACGGCTGGTACAAGGATTCCGACAACAACCGCCGCACACCGGATCTCCTGCCCCGCGACGAGGTGGCCCGGGCGATCAATTCCGAGGTCAAGGCCGGACGGCAGACCCCGCACGGCGGCGTGTACCTCGACATCGCCTCACGGATGCCCGCTGACGAGATCGTTCGGCGGCTGCCCTCGATGTACCACCAGTTCAAGGAACTCGCCGACGTCGACATCACCAAGGAGCAGATGGAGGTCGGGCCCACCTGCCACTACGTGATGGGGGGCATCGAAGTCGACCCCGACAGCGGATCGTCCAGCGTCGCGGGGCTGTTCGCCGCGGGGGAGTGCTCGGGCGGGATGCACGGTTCCAACCGGCTCGGCGGCAACTCGTTGTCCGACCTCCTGGTGTTCGGGCGCCGCGCCGGACTGGGGGCGGCGGAGTACGTGAAGTCGCTGCAGGGCCGGCCGGTCGTGTCCGCGGACGCCGTCGATGCGGCGGCGCGGATGTTGTTGTCGCCGTTCGATCCCGCGGTCGGGGAGGGTGGCGCCACCGAGAACCCGTACACGCTGCACACCGAACTGCAGCAGACCATGAACGACCTCGTCGGCATCATCCGGAAGGAAGACGAGATCGTCCGTGCCCTGGAGAAGCTCACCGAGATCAAGGGCCGCATCGGGGGCGTGGAGGTGGAGGGGCACCGCCAGTTCAACCCGGGATGGCACCTCGCCGTCGACCTGCGGAACATGGTGCTGGTCAGCGAATGCGTGGCCCAGGCGGCGCTGCTGCGCACGGAAAGTCGCGGCGGGCACACCCGCGACGACCACCCGAGCATGGAGGCGGAGTGGCGCAACACCCTGCTGGTGTGCAGCGTGGTCGGCGACATGTCCGCACATCCCGATTCGGTGGTGCCGGACGTCACCGTCACCCGCGAGCTCCAGCTCCCGATGCGCGCAGAGCTGTTGGAGCTCTTCGACATCGACGAACTCGCCAAGTACTACACCGACGCCGAACTCGCGGGACACCCGGGAAGGAAGGCCTGAGATGGGTTACGACGCGCAGTTCCGGGTCTGGCGCGGCGACGCGGACGGCGGCGCCCTCCAGGACTACTCCATTCCCGTCAACGAAGGTGAGGTGGTGCTCGACATCATCCACCGGTTGCAGGCGACGCAGACCCCGGACCTGGCGGTGCGATGGAACTGCAAGGCGGGCAAATGCGGATCGTGTTCCGCGGAGATCAACGGCCAGCCACGGCTGCTGTGCATGACGCGGATGTCGACGTTCACGGAAGACGAGGTGGTGTCGGTCACGCCGTTGCGGGCGTTCCCGGTCATCCGGGATCTCGTCACCGACGTGTCGTTCAACTACGCGAAGGCGCGGGAGATCCCGTCGTTCACCCCGCCCCCGGGGCTCGGGCCGGGCGAGTATCGGATGCAGCAGGTCGACGTCGAACGGTCGCAGGAATTCCGCAAGTGCATCGAGTGCTTCCTCTGCCAGAACACCTGTCACGTCATCCGTGACCACGACGACAACAAGCCGGCGTTCTCCGGCCCCCGCTTCTTCATCCGCGTCGCCGAACTGGAGATGCATCCACTCGACACGGCCGACCGTCGTGACGCGGCGCAGGAAGAGTTCGGCCTCGGGCTCTGCAACATCACCAAGTGCTGCACCGAGGTGTGCCCCGAGGGGATAAAGATCACCGACAACGCCATCATTCCGATGAAGGAGCGGGTGGTCGATCGACGGTACGACCCCATCGTCTGGTTGGGCAACAAGCTCTTTCGCCGCGGTTAGCGCCTCCGGCACCCGTGAGTACTTATTAACCGCCCGACGTTGACAAGTACTCACGGGTGCGTCAGCGCACGGCGTGGAGGTTGCGTGCGGTGGGCGACTTCTCGACCGATTCGGGGTCCGGGTCGGTGCCCAGGATCCGGTCGGCGGTTCCCGAGGTGGTGACGGTGAACCAGTAGTGCTCGTTCTTGTAGTGGTGATGGCGGTGGTTGCGCCAGATCGCACGGTACAGGCGGGAGTTCGGCTTGTAGTCGCTGTGGATGAGGTAGTGCGTCCATTCGTAGAGGATGCCCAGAATGCTCAGCACCACCAGGAACGTCAGTCCGAGTCCGATGCGCGGGAACGCGAGCAGCGAGAGGGCCACGAGAACGGGAATCAGCCACGTCAACGTCTGCCACGGGATGAAGACCAGCGGTACGTCCCGGGGGTCGACGTGATGCTCGCGATGCTTCCGGGCGAGCAGCGAATCGACGGTCAGGCCAAGGACCTTTCGGGGTTTCCAGTGCAGGATGCAGACGTGGATGACCCATTCGGCGAACGGGAACACGGCCAGCATCACCAGCGGAAGCACGGCGTCGGTCGGCTGCCAGTCGCCGACGATCAGGCGGGCGGCCACCGCGGCGACCAGCATGCCGCCGATCATCCACGGGGACGGGTGTCGGCGGAACTGGTCTGCGGCGTCGCGGAGGGCGATCGACCTGCGTTGGCGGCGATCTGCGGAAGGTTTCGTGGTCATGTGTCCTTCTCCGAATCGTTCTGGTGCAGTGCGTCGATCACGGCCGTGACGGCGGCCGTGCCGAGGTCGAGGAGTGTGGTGGCGGTCTGTGCCGCGGCGACTTCGTCGTGGGCGGTGATCGCCTCGGCCAGCTGGTGGTATAGGTCGGTGCGTCCGACTTCCGCGACCATGACTGCGGCCATCGCCGTCATGGTCGGTTCATACGCGTTGCGGAGGCTGTTGAAGATGAGCCGGAATGCGATTGAATCGGCCGTGTCGACAACACGCTCCCAGAAGGCCAGGGCGCCGACCTGCTGCGCGACCGGGTCGCTGTCGGAGGCGAGACGATCCACGGCGTCGCGGAGAGCGGCACCCGACTCGTCGGTGGCCCGGCCGGCGGCGAGCCGGGCGACCTGCACGCCGATCATCCGCCGGGCCTCGAGAACGCTGCGCACCACCGCCCAATCGGGGACGCCGTCGCGGACGAGCAGCTGGGACAGCAGTTCGGGTCCGCCGTGCTGGCGGAAGTCGCGGACCGAGGTGGCGTCGCCCTGCCGGACGTCGACGAGTCCGGCCTGGGCCAGCTTCTGGATCGCTTCCCGGACCGCGGGCCGGGACACCCCGAAGGCTTCGGCCAGGCGTCGTTCGCTCGGCAGGGCGTCACCGGCGGCGAGGTCGCCGCCCAGCACACGCGCGGTGATCTGGTCGAAGACTTCGGTGGAGGCGGATTTCCGCGCGATCGGCTCGAACATCATGACCACGACACTAGGGTGGCAATAGGTAAGAGGTCAAGTGGTCTTACCAGTGAATTTTGCTAGCCGAACAGGCTTCGGACGAACGGAGTGGTGTCGGGCAGGGACGCCGGCATCGTGTAGAGATGGCCGGTCGGATACGTCCGGAACACGAACTGCTGCCCGTTCGCGGCGAGGTCCGCCGTCAGTTTCCAGGCAAGAGGAATCGGGACGACGTCGTCGAACAGGCCCTGCCCGATGAACAGCGGCCGGTCGTAGCCCCGCACGGGCACGCCCAGCGTGGTGCGTAGCGCTGCCAGCACCACCGGGTCGTCGAGGGGACGGGACATCAACTGGCCGATCGAGATGCCGTCGAGTTGCGGGGCCGCCTCCTCGTAGCAGAGCGATTCGACGCGATTCAGGACGTCGACGCCGAGCGGTGTGAGGTAGCTGTCGACGTCGAGGTCGGGCCGCGACGCCCGCAATCCGGCGAGCGCGTACGCCACGAACACCGTGCTCCCGGTGAGGGGCACGTCCGGGAAACCCGGGCCGACGAGCGGCGCGAGATTCTCCAGATTGGACGGGGCGCCGGTGGCGACGGTGCCGCGGAAGTCGAGTTCGGGTGCGTACGTGGTGGCCATCGACGCGGCGACGAGAGCGGCATGGCCGCCTTGCGACTGACCGAGGGCGACCCACCGGTTCGACAGGGACGGCGTGACGGTCCGCGCCGCGCGCACCATGTCGATCACGCTGTGCGCCTCCGTCGGGCCGTCCAGGTACGGGTGCACACCCGGTGTGCCGAGGCCGACGTAATCCGTTGCGACGACGGCGTATCCCTGGTCGAGCCAGTGCTGGACGTACGGTCCGACGAGTTTTCCCGTCACCGTCGGCGCACACTTGTCGGCGATACCGACCGTGCCGTGGGCCCAGGACACGACGGGCCACCCGCCGGGTGGCGCCGCGCCGGGGGGCAGGAGAACCGCGCCGGTGCTGAGCGCGGGTTCGTCCATCGGCCCCGTCGTCCAGTAGGTGACGTACGTGGCGTCGGCGMCGCCCGGCGGCCGCGCGTCCGGTGCCACCGGCGTCGCGGCGACGACCGCACCCGGATCGCCGCCTGCGGTCTGTGCCGCCGAGGGGGTGGGCGCGCCGAGGAGCGACAGTGCGAGTGCCGCCGCGAGAACCGTTCCGGTGCGGCGGCCGAGTGAAGACGTCATCGCGTCCGTCCCTGGGCCGTCGGAGGCGCCGCGCGGTCCTCGAGTGGCCGACGCGGCGTCGACTCAATTGTGCGCGCTCAGGGGCGGTGGGCGGAGTCTTTCAAGCGTGCGCGAATTCCGTCGACGAACAGCGACAGGCCGAAGTCGAACCGGACCGCCGGATCGCCGTCGAGGAGGTCCTCGTCGTACGCCGCGATCGGAGACTGTGGGGCGTCGGGGGAGAGGGCGGCCCGGGTGAGGGCGCCTGCCGACTCCATCTGCGCCCGCGACTGCTCGTCGACCGTGTGGCCGAGGACGTAGTACAGCAGCGAGTACGACGACAGTTCCGCGTGTTCGCGGGACAGTCCGGATCGCAGGCCGACTGCTGCGAAGCTTTCCCGGACCCGGGAGTTGGTCATGCGCGACGCGTACGTGGCGGAGACCAGTTCGGCGCCGTCGCGGTGAGCGAGCAGTGCGGTGCGGAGTCGATGGGCCAGTTCGGTGAATTCCGCGTCCCAGTCGGGGGCCGTGACCGGGGCGTCGACGTCTTCGAGAATCTTGTCGGCGAGCGCCCCGAGCAGGGTCTGCTTGTTGGGGAAATGCCAGTACAGGGCGCCCGGCTGCACGCCGAGAGCCGTCGCGAGCCTCCGCATCGTGAGGTCGGCGAGGCCGAACTCGTCGAGGATGGCCATTGCGCCGTCGAGTACGTCGCCGCGTCGCAACTGCACTGTGTGATCTCCCAATCTCGTCGAAAAGCCCGCCCGGCTTTGACAGTATTCCACCACGGATCTAACGTGAACACCGTTCAACTTGTACGGTGTTCAATTTTTCGGTTCCGTCGATTCACGGCACGTGATCGGCCCGTTTTCCAGGAGATACGTGTGACATCGGCCCCGGTACAGACAGACATCCTCGCCCTCGCGCGTGAGCAGGTTCTCGAGCGCGGTGACGCGCTGAACGAGAGTCAGGTGCTCGAGGTCCTGCAACTTCCCGACGATCGGCTCGAGGAACTGCTCGCCCTCGCGCACGACGTGCGCATGAAGTGGTGCGGTCCCGAGGTCGAGGTCGAGGGCATCATCAGCCTCAAAACCGGCGGCTGCCCCGAGGACTGCCACTTCTGCTCGCAGTCCGGCCTGTTCCAGTCGCCGGTGCGTGCGGCGTGGCTCGACATTCCGTCGCTCGTGGAGGCTGCGAAGCAGACCGCCAAGTCCGGCGCAAGCGAATTCTGCATCGTCGCCGCCGTCCGCGGCCCCGACGAGCGGCTGCTCGCCCAGGTCGCTGCCGGCATCGAGGCGATCCGCAACGAGGTCGACATCCAGATCGCCTGCTCGCTGGGCATGCTCACCCAGGAGCAGGTCGACCAGCTCGCCGCGATGGGTGTGCACCGCTACAACCACAACCTGGAGACGTCGAAGTCCCACTTCCCGAACGTCGTCACCACCCACACGTGGGACGAGCGCTGGAACACCCTCCGCATGGTGCGCGAGGCGGGCATGGAGGTGTGCTGCGGCGGCATCCTCGGCATGGGGGAGAGCCTCGAGCAGCGCGCCGAGTTCGCGGCCAACCTCGCCGAACTCGAACCCGACGAGGTGCCGCTGAACTTCCTCAACCCGCGTCCCGGAACCCCGTTCGGCGACCTCGAGGTCCTGCCCGCGAGCGAGGCCCTCAAGTCGGTGGCCGCGTTCCGCCTCGCGCTGCCCCGCACCATCCTCCGCTTCGCGGGCGGGCGCGAGATCACGCTCGGCGACCTCGGGGCCAAGCAGGGCATCCTCGGCGGCATCAACGCCGTCATCGTCGGCAACTACCTCACGACCCTCGGCCGCCCGGCCGAACAGGATCTCGACCTGCTCGTCGATCTGCAGATGCCGATCAAGGCCCTGAACGACACCCTGTGACGATCATGGCAGAGGCGACCATGGGCGACCGCCCCGACGGCCTCGAGGGCCGGGTCGACGCCCCCGAGGAGCGCTACAACCCGTACACCGGCCGCCGCGTGGTGGCCGGTGTGGACGACGCCGTGCCCACCGCCGCGCAGTTGGGGCTGGAGCCGCCCCGCTTCTGCGAGGCGTGCGGCCGCCGGATGGTGGTGCAGATCAGCCCGGACGGCTGGTGGGCGAAATGTTCCCGCCACGGTGTGTTCGACTCGATCTACGGCGGACGGCGGTAGCGTCGGACGGGTGACCACGCTCCCGCGCTTCAGGCTTCGATCTGCCGCCGGAATCTTCTGCGGGACGGTGGTGGCGAGCGCGCTCGCCGGGGTGCTGTGGGGAGTCCTCGCACCGCCCGAGCACCTGCTGGTCGTCGCCCCCGACCGCGGGGTGTCGCTGACAGGGGAGAGCGTGCACCGGTTCGACGCGATCGGGATGTTCGCCTGCGCGGGCCTGGTGGTCGGCATTCTCACCGCGGTCGCGGCGTGGACGGCGCGGACGAGTCGCGGCCCGGTGGCGCTGGGCGCGGTTCTCGCGGGCAGTGTCGTCGGGGCCGGGGTGATGGCGCTCGGTGGAATCGGCGTGGCGGCGCTGCGGTTTCCCGACCCCGACACCTCGACCGCCGGCACGGTCGTGGCGGTCGCGCCAGGGATCGGGACCTTGCTGGTGCTGATCTTCCAGCCCCTCGTCGCCTGCGTCGTGACGTTGGTGCTCGCCGCGCTCAATCCGTACGACGATCTCGGCGTCAGTGGTCCCCCGGTCGAACTCGACGAGCCGGAAGAGCGCGACGCGACGCTTACCTCGTGACCGACGTCCGCATCCGCACGTCCCCGAGGAGGCGCCCGCTGGCGAGAGCGCCGATGCGGCGAGTCGCGAATCGGGTGCTGACCGACGACACCCAGTTCATCAGCCCGGAGACGACGCTCGGCGGGGTGCTGCGCCGGTCCAGGGCGCGCAGGGCTGTCGACACCACCTGATCCGCGGTCTGCATCCGGCCGACGGCGGCGTCCTCGGAGCCGACGACGTCGAAGAACTCGGTGCGGGTGGGGCCCGGGCAGACGGCGAGCACGGTGAGGCCGGTGCCTCGCGCCTCGGCCCACAACGCCTCCGTGAAATTGAGGACGAACGCCTTGGTCGCCCCGTAGACGGCCATGCCGGGAGTCGGCTGGAACGCGGCGGTGCTCGCCACGTTCACGAGTGCGCCGCGTCCCCGGAGCAGGTCGGGCAGGAATGTGTGCGACAGCTCGACGAGGGTGGTGACGTTGAGCTGGATCTCGGAGGTGAGGCGCTCGAGGTCGGCGGACGCGAAATCTCCGTGCGTCCCGAATCCCGCGTTGTTGATCAGTGAGTCGACGCGGATGTCGCGGGCGGTGAGTTCGCCGCGCAACCGCTCCCCGGCGCCTGGTGTCGCGAGGTCGAACGGGAGCACGGTGACCGACACGTGGTGCGCGGCGCGGAGTTCGGTGGCGAGTTGTTCGAGCCGGTCGGCGCGGCGGGCGACGAGGACGAGATCTGCACCCCGCCGGGCGAACCGGCGAGCGAATTCGACACCGAGGCCCGCGCTGGCGCCGGTGATGAGSACGGTGGTTCCGGATACGTCGAAGGACATGTCTGCTCCTGGCGGTGGGTGTCCTTCGAATGTAGTCACTGCCATCTATGTAGTCAATGACAACATCTTGCTAGGCTGGCGGCATGCCCGTCGCCGAACAGCCCTACCACCACGGGAGTCTTCGCCGGGTGCTGCTCGCGCGCGCCGAGAGCACGCTCGAGAAGGACGGCGTCGACGGACTCTCCCTGCGGCAGCTCGCCCGCGAGGCCGGGGTCAGCCACGCTGCACCCAGCAAGCACTTCCGCGACCGACAGGCGCTGCTCGACGCACTCGCGGAGTCCGGTTTCCTGCGCCTCACGGCCGCCCTCGAACTCGCGGTCGAGGAGGCGGAACCGCACGCCCGGGCCCGCTTCGCCGCGCTCGCCGGCGCCTACGTGAGCTTCGCACTCGCACACCGGGAGTTGCTGGCCCTGATGTACGGCAACAAGCACGCGCCCGGAGCCGCCTCCCGGGTCGTGGAGGCCGGCCACGCCTCGATGGACCTGACGGTCCGGATCGTCACCGAAGCCCAGGCCGCGGGCGACATCGGACCCGGGGACGCTTCGCGCATCGCCCTCGTCGCGTTCGCGACGTTCCACGGGATCGCCACCCTCGCCGCAGGCGGGATGCTCGACGGCGCGCCGGTGGACGAAGTCGTCACCGCCGCGTCGGACACGTTCTGGCGTGGTCTCGCCCAGGCGTGAGGCCGCCTGACGCGCAGGGTCAGCTCGGCGGTCGAAGCGCCGCGAACTCGTCCGTCACCCGCAGCGTGGAGTCGGTGAACCGGTAGAGCGCGGCCGGGCGCCCACCGGCGCGGCCCGACGGCGCCGTGTTCCCGGTGGGAGTCAGCACTCCACGTCGCCCGAGGACGCGCTGGAGGTTGGTCGCGTCCACCTGGTACCCGAGTGCGGCGCAGTAGATCTCGCGCAGCGTCGACATGGAGAACTCGTCGGGGGCCAATCCGAACGCGATGTTGGTGTAGGAAAGCTTGGCCGCGAGGCGGGTCCGGGCGTGCCGGACGACGGTGCCGTGGTCGAACGCCGTCTCGGGGAGCGCGGACACCGGGTGCCACGCGGTGTCCGGCGGCAGCTGCGGGTCGGCGGGAAGGGGGACGAGCCCGAGGAAGGTCGACGCGATGGTGCGCGGGCCGGGCACACGATAGGGGTCGCTGAACACCGACAGCTGCTCGAGGTGGGAGACCTCCTGCACGTCCACCTTCTCGGCCAGCTGGCGTCGCGCGGACGTGGTGAGGTCCTCGTCCTCGTGGAGCAGTCCGCCGGGCAGGGACCAGGCGCCCGCCTGCGGATCGAGGGCCCGTTGCCACAGCAGCACGGCGAGCTCACCGGCGTGACGCGCATCACCGCCTTGACCTGCGGTGATGTGGTCCGGGAAGTGGCGAACCTGGAACACCGCGGTAAGCACTTCATGCGTGGTGTTACTATTGGGCATGTTTTCGATCCTAAGTCGAAAACCTCGATTGCGGAAATTCGGGCCAGCCCGCCCGAGTTCACGGTGAAGGAGCAAGCCATGACGACCACGACGTTGTGGGCGGGTACCAACCCGCAGATTCAGGACGGTCCCGGCGGTTACGCGGGCGTCGAGGCGAGCGAAGAGTGGGCTGCCGAGATCAAACGGCTGGCGCGTGAGCGGGGAGCGACCCTCCTCGCGCACAACTATCAGTTGCCCGCCATCCAGGACGTGGCCGACCACGTCGGCGACTCCCTCGCGCTCTCGCGCATCGCGGCCGAGGCCCCCGAGGACACCATCGTGTTCTGCGGCGTGCACTTCATGGCCGAGACCGCGAAGATCCTCAGCCCCGCCAAGACGGTGCTGATCCCGGACGAGCGCGCCGGCTGCTCGCTGGCCGACTCGATCAACGCCGATCAGCTGCGGGAGTGGAAGGCGGAGTTCCCCGACGCCGTCGTCGTGTCGTACGTCAACACGACCGCCGAGGTGAAGGGTCTGACGGACATCTGCTGCACGTCGTCCAACGCCGTCGACGTGGTCGCGTCGATCGACCCCGACCGTGAGGTCCTGTTCCTTCCCGACCAGTTCCTCGGCGCACACGTCAAGCGCGTCACCGGCCGCAAGAACATGCAGATCTGGGCGGGTGAGTGCCACGTCCACGCCGGCATCAACGGCGACGAGCTCACCGCGCAGGCCAAGGCGCACCCCGGTGCCGAACTGTTCGTGCACCCCGAATGCGGCTGCGCCACCTCGGCTCTCTACCTGGCCGGTGAAGGGTTCGTGCCCGAGGACAAGGTGAAGATCCTGTCGACGGGCGGGATGCTCGACGCCGCCCGCGCGACCGGGGCCAAGCAGGTTCTCGTGGCCACCGAGGTCGGAATGCTGCACCAGCTGCGCAAGGCCGCGCCGGAGGTCGACTTCCAGGCCGTCAACGACCGCGCGTCCTGCCCGTACATGAAGATGATCACCCCCGCGGCCCTGCTCCGCTGCCTGCTCGAGGGCAAGGACGAGGTTCACGTCGATCTCGCGACCGCGGAGCGTGCCCGCAAGTCGGTGCAGCGCATGATCGAGATCGGAAACCCGGGCGGCGGCGAGTGAGCAGCCCGGCCCGGGGGATTTCCTGGGAAGAGCACGCCGACCTCGTGGTCGTGGGCGGTGGGGTGGCCGGACTGACGGCCGCCCGCACCGCCTCGCTGCGCGGACTGACCGTGCTCACCGTCAGCAAGGGCGGGGCGACGGACACGGCGACGCAGTATGCGCAGGGCGGTATCGCGGTGGTGGGTGACGCCGTCACCGATTCGGTGGACTCGCATGTCGCCGACACGTGCGAGGCCGGGGTGGGCCTGTGCGACGAGGACGCCGTGCGGTCGATCGTCGCGGGCGGCCGTGATGCCGTGGCCGCGTTGACCGATCTGGGCGCGGTGTTCGACCGCGGCCGCGACGGCGCCGTCTCGCGCACCCGCGAGGGCGGGCACAGCACCCGGCGGATCATTCACGCCGGCGGGGACGCCACGGGCGCCGAGGTGCAGCGCGCCCTGGGTGCCGCCGGGCTTCCGGTCCTGTTCGACAGTTGCGCCGTACGGGTACTCACCGATGCGCGCGGCGTCACCGGCGTTCTCGTGGATTCGCCGCGCGGACTCGGCGTCGTTCACACACCGGCCGTCCTCCTGGCCACCGGCGGACTCGGGCAGCTGTACGCCTGCAGCACCAATCCGCCCGGAGCCACCGCCGACGGCGTCGCTCTCGCGCTGGACGCAGGCGCGGCCGTCGCCGATCTCGAGTTCGTGCAGTTCCACCCGACCGTCCTGTTCACCCCCGGCGGTCTCGGACGGCGTCCGCTGATCAGCGAGGCCGTCCGCGGCGAGGGGGCGATCCTCGTCGACGCCAACGGCGAATCGGTGACCGCGGGTGTGCATCCGCGCGGCGACCTCGCCCCCCGCGACGTCGTGTCGCGGGCGATCGCGTCGAGGCTTCGGGAACTGGGTCACGACCACGTCTACCTCGACGCGCGTCACCTGTCCGGCTTCGCGCAGCGGTTCCCGACCGTGACGGCCTCGTGCCTGGAAGCCGGGATCGACCCGCGCGAACAGCTGATCCCGGTCGCGCCCGCCGCGCACTACTCGTGCGGCGGAGTGGTCACCGACGTCGACGGGCGCACCGCCGTCCCCGGCCTCTACGCCGCGGGCGAGGTGGCCCGCACCGGGCTGCACGGAGCGAACCGGCTGGCCTCCAACAGTCTTCTCGAAGGCCTGGTGGTCGGCGAGCGGGTCGGCGCCGCGGGCGTCGAACGCGCCGGCCTCCGCGTCGAGGCAACCGACCCCGAGCGGCGTGCCCGGCCGTCCGCACCGCGGGAACTGGTGCAGCAGTTGATGACCGCCAACGCCTCCGTCGTCCGGGACGGCACCGGACTCGAGGCGGTGGCCGCCGCCCTGGCCGGCGCGACGCGCACGGTGCCCGAGGGTGAGACCGCGCTCGAAGACGCCGCGCTGACCCTGACGGCGTCCGCACTGGTACTCGCCGCCGCGGCGCGGACCGAAAGTCGTGGATGCCACACCCGCAGCGACTACCCGCAGACGTCCGACGAGTGGCGCCGCAGCACGCACGTGCGTCTGCGCGACGGCGAACTCGAGCTTCTCGAACCCCAACTGACAGGAGTGCTGTGATGTCCGACCATGTCCTTCCCGACGGTCTGGACGCGGACGAGGTGCG
>NZ_JBFUGT010000159.1:0-16130 GCF_056402775.1 Rhodococcus sp. P3_B8 | reverse complement strand
CTCACCGCAGCGGGTGCTGCCGCCCCAGCAGAGCGCGCCGCAGCGCGTCGCCGCGGCGCAGCAGCCTGCGAAGAAGCACGGCAAGGCGTGGCTGTTCGCCGCGATCGCCGCCGGCGTCATCGTCGTCGCCGCCATCGCGGTCGCCGGCGTGATCGTCTACAACAACAACCAGGCCGAGAACTCCCCCGAGGCCCAGGTGCAGGGAACGATCGACACGTTCGTCGCGGCCCTCACCCAGGGCGATCTGGCGACGCTGCGCACCAGCACCTGCGGCAGCCTCGCCGAGTACTACCAGGGCATCTCGGATCAGGATTTCGCCGAGGTCCACCAGGTCGCCGTGAACCAGCAGAACATTCCGGTGGTCGGCGGCGTCGACGCCGTGCAGATCACCGGCGACAGCGCCATCGCCCAGGTGAAGGCCCACACGGCCGCCAACCCCGGCGAGCAGTCGTGGCGCACGTTCAACCTCGAGAAGGTCGACGGCACCTGGAAGATCTGCGACCCCCGATGAACGACTGTGCGCCTTWCCGGTAGCGGTGGCTACCGGAAAGGCGCACGGGCGCGAAGCGCCTATCCGGAGACGGAACGTCCCGCGGACTTGAGGTCGTTGCAGGCCTCGACGACACGAGCAGTCATGCCGGCCTCGGCCTTCTTCAGGTAGCTGCGCGGGTCGTAGACCTTCTTGTTGCCGACCTCGCCGTCGACCTTCAGCACGCCGTCGTAGTTGGTGAACATGTGACCCACGATCGGACGGGTGAACGCGTACTGGGTGTCGGTGTCGACGTTCATCTTGACGACGCCGTAGTTCAGCGCGGCCTCGATCTCCGACTTCAGCGAGCCCGATCCACCGTGGAAGACGAAGTCGAACGGCTGCGAGCTCTCGGACAGCCCCAGCTTGGCGGCGGCGACCTTCTGGCCGGTCTCGAGCACCTCGGGACGCAGCTTGACGTTGCCCGGCTTGTAGACGCCGTGCACGTTGCCGAACGTCGCGGCCAGCAGGTACTTGCCGTTCTCGCCGGTGCCGAGGGCGTCGACGGTCTTCTCGAAGTCCTCGGGCGAGGTGTACAGCTTGTCGTTGATCTCGGCTTCCACACCGTCCTCTTCGCCACCGACGACGCCGATCTCGACCTCGAGGATGATGTTGGCGGCCTTCGCCTTCGCGAGGAGTTCCTTGGCGATCTCCAGGTTCTCGTCGATCGGGACAGCCGAACCGTCCCACATGTGGGACTGGAACAGCGGGTTGCGGCCGGCCTCGACGCGCTGCCGCGAGATCTCCAGCAGCGGGCGGACGAACGTGTCGAGCTTGTCCTTGGGGCAGTGGTCGGTGTGCAGGGCGATCGTGACGTCGTACTTGGCAGCGATCACGTGCGCGAACTCGGCGAGTGCGACCGCGCCAGTCACCATGTCCTTGACGCCCAGGCCCGAACCGAACTCGGCGCCACCGGTCGAGAACTGGATGATGCCGTCACTGCCGGCGTCCGCGAAGCCCTTGATGGCGGCGTTGATGGTTTCGGAAGAAGTGCAGTTGATGGCGGGGAAGGCAAAGGAGTGCTCCTTGGCCCGACCAAGCATCTCGGCGTAGACCTCGGGAGTCGCGATTGGCACGGCGGCAGTCCTCCATTAAGAGTCGATTTCGGCGCGCGCGATCAGCGCAGCGCGCGATGTGGTCCTAGCAGTATGGCAATACCGGTAGCGTACGTCTCCCGGTGGCTGTCGCGGCACCCCGTTTCGACAGGTCCACGACCCGGCCGAAACTCCATGACCTGCAGTATTCCGTCAGTCGGGGAATACGCCGGTACGCTGAGGGCCGTGATTGTGCAGGCAGCATCGGATTCCGTGACCAACCTCGCGTTGTTGCCGGGATTCCTCGACCCGGTGAACCTCCTCAACTCCTTCGGCACGTGGGTGCTCGTCGGACTTCTCCTGGTCGTCTTCATCGAGTCGGGATTGCTGTTCCCCCTGCTCCCCGGCGACTCGCTTCTCTTCACCGCGGGACTCATCGCGGCGTCGAAGTCGACGGAGATCGAACCGTTCGCCCCCATCTGGGCGCTACTGGTTCTGATCCCCATCGCCGCGATCCTCGGCGACCAGGTGGGCTTCTTCATCGGCAGCAAGGGCGGTACCGCCCTGTTCAAGCATGACGACGCACGGTTCTTCAAGAAGAAGTACATCGACGAGTCGCACGCCTTCTTCGAGAAGCACGGCCCGATCACCATCATCCTGGCCCGCTTCGTTCCGATCGTGCGCACGTTCGCGCCGGTCGTCGCGGGTGCGTCACGGATGAAGTACTCGCTGTTCCTGACGTACAACATCGTGGGCGGCATCCTGTGGGGCGCCGGCGTCACGCTGCTCGGCTACCTGCTCGGTCAGATCGAGTTCATCCGCGACAACGTCGACATCATCTTCCTGCTGATCGTCTTCGTGTCCGTCCTGCCGATCGTTCTCGAGGTGGGCAAGCGCGTCGTGAAGTCGCGGCAGAGCGCGGGCGCCACGACCGAGGACGCGCAGCCGGTCACCACACCCACCGATCCGACCTCCTGAAACCGATCGAGTAGCGCACTGACGATGGTCACCACGGCAGCAGGCACCTTCGGGCCTCTCGTCTCGGCGGGCCCGGCGCTGGTCTGGATCGTCGTCCTCGCATTCGTGTTCATCGAGTGCGCGGTGATCCTGGGCCTGTTCCTGCCCGGCGACTCGATGCTGATCACCGCCGGAATCGTGCTGGCCAACCATGCGTCGGGCGCCGGCCACGTGTGGGCGTTGTCGGTCGGCGCGATGATCGCCGCCATCTGCGGAAACCAGGTGGGGTACGTCATCGGTCACCGCACCGGCAACCGCATCCTCGCCCGCAAGGGCGGGAAGTATCTCAACTACACCAACCTGCACAAGGTCAACGTCCTGCTGGAGAAGCACGGCTTCTGGGCGGTCCTCATCGCCCGCTGGATTCCGTGGGTCCGCACCCTGTGCCCGCTGGTCGCCGGTGCGGCCAAGATGAACCACACCAAGTACACGATCGCCAGCACCATCGGCGCCATCTTTTGGGCACCCGTCCTGCTGCTCATCGGCTTCTACTTCGGCTCTTTCCTGGACCGGGTGTCGTGGCTGATGCCGGCCGTGCTCGCCGGGATGGTCGCGCTGCTGGTGATCGGCACCGTGCTCGGGGTGTGGCACTACCGGCAGGAGATGGCGCGGCCGCCCGAAGAAGTGGCCGTCGAAGAAGTTCTGGACTAGTGCCGATGCACCGCGTCCCACGCGGGCAGCGGGTCGTCGAACCGAACCCAGGCCGTCGGCCCTGACGCCAGCTCGTCGTCGGTGAGCAGCGCCGGCTCCAGGATCCGCCGCGGACCGCCGGGGTCGAGGCGGATCCCGATGAACACGATCTCCTCCCCCGGTGTCTCGTGCGCGGACGCCCACAGCTGGGCCGGCTCGATCACGAGGTTCGGACCGGCCCGCGACCAGACGGCGGCGAGGTCCGGGCGGCTCGCGGCCCAGCCGGGCAGCTCGGCCGCGACCTCCGAGTTGTACAGGCCGGTCCCGAGAACCTCACCGGGATCCACGACGCCGCGCGTGGTGCGCAGCAGTGTCGCGGTGGGGTTGAGCCTGCGCACGGTGGCCTCGCTCACCGAGGAACGTCGATGCATCCACCACCGTCACCATCGTGTCGAGGGCGGCCACCGAACCGAGACTGAACCTGTCCTCGAACTCCCAGTCGAACGTGGCGGCGACGGGCATCGGTTCGGAGATGCCGGTCGATTCGATGACGAGATGGTCGAACCGGCCCTCCTTCGCCAGCCGCGCGACGGCCTCGACGAGGTCTTCCCGCAGGGTGCAGCAGATGCAGCCGTTGGTGAGCTCGACGAGTTTCTCCTGCGTCCGGTCCATCCGCAGCCGCGGGCTCCCGATGTCACACCCGTCCACTCGAACGGAACGGATGCGACACCGGGCGCGAGCGGACGCCGGCGGCCGCGCCTACAGCGCGACGGCGCCGGACGCGTCCGCGTACTGGCTCACGGGGCGGGGCAGACCGAAGTGGTCGCGCAGTGTGGCGCCCGAGTACTCGGTGCGGAAGAGCCCGCGCTCCTGCAGGATCGGAACCACCTTCTCCGCGAACACCTCGAGACCGCCCGGGTAGTACGGCGGCATGACGTTGAAACCGTCCGCCGCGCCCTGCGTGAACCATTCCTCGATGGTGTCGGCCACCTGCACCGGCGTCCCGACGACCACCCGGTGCCCGCGCGCACCGGCGAGACGGTGCAGCAATCCGCGCAGGGTCGGACTCTCCCGCTCGACGATCCCGGCGATCACCTGCAGGCGACTCTGCTGGTTGTCCGTGACGTCGCCGGCGTCCCCGAACAGTCCGGCGGGCACGGGGGCGTCGAGTTCGAGGTGGCGCACGCTCGAACCCGTGAGGCTCTCGAGCTGGGCGAGCCCGTACTCGGGCGACGTGAGTTCGTTGAACTCCCGCTCCAGGTCGCGGGCCTCGGCCTCGGTGTCGCCGAGGAACGGGCTGATGCCGGGCAGGATCTTCACGTGATCGGGGTTGCGACCGTACTGCGTTGCGCGCTGCTTGACGTCCGCGTAGAACGCCTGCCCGTCGGACAGCCGCTGGTGCGCGGTGAAGATGGCCTCGGCGTACTGGCCCGCGAATGCGCGGCCCTCGTTGGACGCACCCGCCTGCACCAGCACGGGGTGTCCCTGCGGGGAGCGTGGCGCGTTGAACGGTCCCCGCACCCGCAGGTGGCGCCCCACGTAGTTGATCTCGTGGATCTTCGACGGGTCCGCGTAGATGCCTGCGGCCTTGTCGATCAGGATGGCGTCGTCTTCCCAGCTGTCCCACAGTTTGACGGTCGCGTCGACGAACTCCCGCGCCCGCGCATAGCGGTCGGCGTGATCGGGGTGGCCGGCGAGCCCGAAGTTGGCGGCCGCCAGGTCGGTTCCGGTGGTCACGATGTTCCAGCCGGCCCGGCCGCGGGAGATGTGGTCGAGGGACGCGAACAGCCGCGCCAGATTGTAGGGCTCGAAGTACGTCGTGGACGCGGTCGCGATCAGGCCGATCCGTTCGGTGGCGGTCGCGATGGCGGTCAGCAGCGTGATGGGTTCGAGCGCTCCGGCGGCGCCGTGCTCGACGTCGCTGCGCAGGGCAGGGCCGTCGGCGAAGAAGATCGCGTCCAGCTTCGCCGCCTCCGCGGTCCGCGCGATGTCCTGGAAGTAGGAGACGTCGTACAGCCGCTCGGGTGTCGTGAGCGGGTGGCGCCACGCCGACTCGTGGTGCCCGGCCGGGTAGATGAACGCGTTGAGACTCAGCTGCCGCTGTTGATCTGACATAACGAACTGTTTAGCAGCGCCGAATCGGGGGCGACACGGTTAAGTTTCGCGTGATTCGAACCGTCGCTCTAGCGACGTGGATACCCTGCCGCGGAAACCATGTGCGCGGCCTCCATCAGCATCCAGCCGCCGAGCTGGACGGACATGTCGCGTTCCGGGATCCCGGACGACCGCACGGTGCCCCCGGTGAACGTGGCGATTCCCCCGCCCAGCCCCGGCAGCTGCGCCTGCTTGGTCCAATCGTGGCCGAACAGCGGCTGCCCCTCGATCTGCAGCCGGTTCTCCCAGGCCGATTCCGCGGAGCTCAGCACGAGCTGGGCGGCGATCTCCCGTGCCCTGATGTCGGCGGGCGACTCCCACGGCAGCATCACCGCGGTCAGCGCCAGATACCGCGCGAGGATCCCGTTGAACAGGCCACCGTCTCCCCCACCGCCGCCGTTTATGACGCCGCGGGGTGCGAGGTGCTCGTCGATGGCGTCGACCAGCCGGTGAGTCCTGTTGCGGTGCCGCGGCGAACCGAGGCGCACGGCGAGTTCGGTTTCGAGGCCCAGAACGACGCCCTGACAATACGAGTAGACGTTCCTTTCGATTTCACCACCCGGGTGGATGCCGTCGACGATCAGGTTGGTGTGCACGTCCCGCAGCGTGTCGTCGATCCAGTCGGCCGTGGCCTGGGCGCGCCACAGCTTTCCGGTGCGGGCCAGCATGATCCCGGCGGGCCCGTTGGCCGGTGCGTTGTAGAAGTCAGAGCCCTTCCGCCACGGGATGCCGCCCCCGGCCTCGGGCGCCCAGGCGTCGAACAACTGGGATTCGAGCGCCTGCACCGCACTTCTGTTGTCTATGAAGTGCATTCGCTGGGCACGCTCGAGGGCGATACCCAGCCAGGCCATGTCGTCGTAATAGTTGTTGGTCCAGCCCGACAGGTTCCGCAAACGATGGCTTCGCGCCAATTTCACGATGCGCCGACGACGGCGCGGCGTGGGGTCCCGTTCGAGCGCGTCCACGGCGCAGTCGAGCAGGTGGGCCTGCCACCAGTAGTGCCAGCTGAGGAACAGCCGCTCGCGCCGCACCGCCGGCCAGGCGACGACGCCCAGCGTGGTGCCCGGAAGCGCCCACAGCCGGCGAAGGTGCCTGCTCACCACCGCTTCTTCAGCGGCGTCCGCGCGCGCCGACCACGAGTCCTGCATGAGAGTTGATCTTGCCTATTCGCCGGGGGTTCCGCTACCAGGCACGGTCGAGGTCGGCGTGCTGACGCACCCACGCATGCATGGCGATTCCTGCGGCGACGCCCGCGTTGATGCTGCGGGTGGAACCGAACTGGGCGATCGACACCGTCATCGCCGCAACCTCTTTCGCCTGGTCCGTGACTCCCGGCCCCTCCTGGCCGAACAGGAGCACGCAGTCGCGGGGCAGTCTCGCCGTCTCGAGCGGGACGGACCCGGGCGTGTTGTCGACGGCCACGATGGTGAGACCCCGCTCACGTGCGAACTCGACGAGGCCGTCGACGTCCGAGTGATGGAGGACGTGCTGGTACCGATCGGTGACCATGGCCCCGCGCCGGTTCCAGCGGCGACGTCCCACGATGTGGACCGCGGCGGCGGCGAACGCGTTGGCGGTGCGCACCACCGTCCCGATGTTCGCGTCGTGGCCGAAATTCTCGATGGCCACGTGCAGCGGGTGGCGGCGGCTGTCGATGTCCGCGACGATCGCTTCCCGCGTCCAGTACCGGTAGGCGTCGACCACGTTGCGGCGATCGCCGCCGGCCAGCAGTTCGGGGTCGTAACGCGGGTCGGCGGGGACCGGGGTGTCGTGCTCCTCGGTCCACGGGCCCACGCCGTTCGGGTTGTCCCCCCATTCGGTGGGCCCCGCCTCGGCGACTTCGACCTGGCCGGTCTCGACTCCGCTCACGATGTCAGAACGTCTCGTTCGAATCGGGAGCGACGGTGAACCCGTGCGACGTCTCGTCGTTGGTGCACGTGACGGCCGTGGCCGTGGTGCTGCACGTGTAGCCGAGCTTGGTCAGTTTCGCCCCGGCGGGCAGGGCCGCGTCCGGTTCGTCGCCGCCCGACGTGTAGACGAGGCCACCCGCGCACATGAACGACGCCTCGCCGTCGTTCTCGACGCGGATCCCGTGACCCCAGTCGACCATGCAGTCGGCCGGGCGCGGCGGCACCGGGCTCGTCGACCCCTGACATCCGGCCTCGGTGCGGTTCGGCAGCTTGATGATGCCGCACTGGAACCCGCCGTCCGGGGACGTGAAGAAGTACGACTCGTTGTGCTCGTAGGGGACGTCGACGAGCGTCGTGGTCGGCGCCTCCGTCGTCGTGGGCGGCGGCGCAACGGTCGTGGTGGTGGTCGTCGGCGGAACCGTGGTCGTGGTGGTGGTCACAGGAGCCGCGACAGTCGTCGTGGACGGCGGCGGTGCCACCGCGTCCGAGGACCCACCACACCCTGCGAGCATCATGGCCGAGCCAATGCTCAGACACACCAACGACACCCGACGCCACGCCATACGGCCACCTCCACACACGCTTACCTGCTGCCGACACTGCACTCTAACGGCAGTGCGGCGGTGGGGCCGCCTCGGCTACGCCGGGACGGGCTAACCTGGAGGTGGAGGCAATCGATGAATCATCAGCGCATCGTGCGGACGGTCTGCTTCGTCACGGTCGGCTACGTCATCGTCCTCGCCGTCTGGCTGGGATGGTTGATCGAGCACACCCCTCCCGCCACCATCCCGTACCAGATCATGGGATTGGTCGCCGCCTTCGGTTCGGCGCTGGGATTCGGGATGATGGCGGCCGAACGGCCCAGCCGCGCCGACCGCCTACTCGAACGACACGGGCTCGAAGGCTGGGCCCGGATCGAGCACGTCACTCCACTTCGCCGCACCCCCGACAACGGCGAACTCACCGAATTGGATCTGCGGCTGACCGTGCCCGGTTCCGAGAGTTACGCCGGACGCGTCGTCTACGAGGTGCGGCGGGAGAACGCGACACGCTTCGTGCCCGGCGAGACGATCACCATTCTCGTGGACCCAAAGGACCGGGACCACATCATGCTCTGCCCGTGACCCGGCGACGCCCGAGCACGAGCATCCCCTCGACGAGCAGCAATTGGGCCGCAGCGTAGCTGGCGAGGATCACACCTTCCGCCGCAGCCCTCCCCCGCTCACCCCGGATGAACAAGCGCCGCAACACGATCAGACCGTCGGAGGCGGTGAACAGCATCCCGCCCGCGCCGAGCCAGCTACGACGGTCAGTTCCCGGCACGGCTACATTCGCGACGACGTCCGCGCCGGGCGCGAGGGACGGATCGGCCGACAGGGTCGACGTGGTTCCGAGCAGCGACCCGTACGCGGTCAGCGGCACGGCGACCTCCTTCGCCCGCCCGCGGAGCAGCGCCGCCGCGCCTGCCCAGCCGGCGAACCGGGGAAGCAGTGCGGGCGCGGTGGGCCGGGCGCCCCGGCGCAGCAACAACGCGGAATAGCCGACCTGCATGGCGGCGAACGAGGACGCGCCACGCACCAGGCGGGCGTCGTCGTCGGGATCGATCATGAAGACGTCGCCCACGGTCGCGGCCGTGAGACCGGCGAGGAGGAGCGCGACGTCGGCGGGGTCCGTGTCGGCGCGCCGCCGCAGCACGCGGGCGGCGAGCGCGGGCGCGATCAGTGGTTTCGCGACCTGCTGCCACCGTTCACGTCCGGTGACGGCCCCGACGACGGTGGCCAGTGTCGCACCGGCGAACACCGCGTGCTCGACACCCCAGTTGTTCTTCGACTTCACGTCTTCCTCCCACACTCGCGGACGTGCCGAGGTTACCGGCCCGAAGAGTGGTTGACTTGAGAGTGGACGCGACGGACAATCCGCGATTGTGAGGCACAGGTGATGGCAAAACAGGCGCGCGCGGCAGCCACCCGCCATCAGGTACTCGAGGGCGCGGCACTGAGCTTCGAGAAGCTCGGGTACGGCGGCGCGAGCCTGAGCGGGATCCTCTCCTACGCCGACGTGACGAAGGGCGCCTTGTACTTTCATTTCGAGTCCAAGGAAGCACTCGCCTGGGCCGTGATCAAGGAACAGCACGCCATGGCGATGCTGGCGGCGCAGCGAGTGCTCGCGACGGCGCAGTCACCGATGGAGGCGATCCTGTTGTGCGCCAAAGAGATGGCGCGCCAGCTGCTGACCGAGCCCATCGTGCGCGCGGGGGTGCGACTCACCCTGGAACTCGGTACGTCCCGCGGCCCGGCCACCGATCCCTACATCGACTGGACCGACACCCTCGTCGCGCTCGCGGGCAAGGCGCGGGAGGCGGGAGAACTGCGCGGGACCGTCGACCCTGCCGCACTGGCCCGGTTCCTGGTCAGTTCGTTCACGGGTATGCAGTTGGTGTCCGAGGCACTGACCGGACGTTCCGACCTGTACGAGCGGTTGGCCGACATGTGGGCGCTGCTCCTGCCCTCGATCGCGTCGCCGGACATGTTGCCCCGCCTGCTCGAACTCGCGGCACTGCGCGACGACGTCGCATCCTGAGGGCTCAGACCCCGCCGGGTGTGGGCGCGGGAGTGTCCGGCGCCGGATGCGGCAGATCGAGCGGTTGCGTCTGCGTCGGCACCGTCTGGACGACGGCGATCCGGGCGCCGTCCGGGATGGCGTCGACCGAGCAGATCGTTCCGAAGATGCCGAGCCCGCCGAACAACGCCAACAGTCCGTAGGCCAGGAACGTCGACGTCCGTTCGACGGCGGAACGCGGTTCGCGTTCCGCTGTCACCGTGGTGCGCCGCACGTACACGGCGCGTCGCTCTCGGGGAATTCGGGTGAGTTCAGCCATGTGGCCCTTCTTCGCATGGTTCGTCGGTGCGGGTGGTGTCGGGTCGACGCTTTCGAGTCTGTCGTGATGCCGCCCGGGTGTCGTTCACCCCAGGGATGGAAAGCGCCCCACCCAGGGTTCGGCGGCCCGGCGTGGGGCCCCGGGACGCGGGTGGTTATGATCCAGACCACACTCAGCATGTACGCACTGCGGATGACATGACCGCTCTGCGTACATTGCGAGTTTCGCCCGAGCAGGAAGGCCTCATGACGACCACCGAGGAACCGACTCGCAGCGACGACGTTCAGACCCGTCCCCCTCGCTTCGAGCGACCGCCGTGGCCGCCCGCGGGCCCGCGCCGCCTGCTCGGCGACCTCGGCGCCACCTACGCCGCCAACGGGTTGATCGGGCTGATCTTCTCCGCGACGGGTCCCGTGGCCGTGATCCTGGCCGCCGGCTCCGCGGGCGGACTGTCGCCCCAGCAGATGGCGTCGTGGATCTCCGGCGTCTTCTTCCTCAACGGCATCCTGACCGCCCTCGCCAGCTGGCTGTACCGTCAGCCGCTCGCGTTCTTCTGGACGATTCCCGGCACGATCATCGTCGGCGGCTCGCTCACCCACCTGTCGTGGCCGGAAGTGCTCGGCGCGTTTCTGGTGACCGGGCTCCTGATCCTCGCCCTCGGACTGACCGGGCGGGTGCGTCAGGTCATGGCGATGCTCCCCATGCCGATCGTCATGGCCATGGTGGCCGGCGTCTTCCTGAAGTTCGGCACCGACCTGGTCCGTGCCGTGGGAACCGATGCGGCCGTGGCCGTTCCGATGGTCGTCGCCTTCGTCGCCCTGGCATCGCGCGCCGCGCTCGGCCGGTGGATGCCACCGATCCTCGGCGCACTGCTCGTCGGGGCAGCCGCGGTGGCGGTCACGGGCCGCTTCCACCCGACCGGCTCGGGTACACCGTGGATCGCGGCGCCGATGTTCCAGGCTCCGCAGTTCACCTGGCAGGCGATCACCGAACTGGTCGTGCCGCTGGCGATCACGGTCATCGTCGTGCAGAACGGTCAGGGCGCGGCCGTGTTGACGTCCGCCGGCCACAAGCCGCCGATGAACGTCGGCACCGTCCTGTGCGGGGTCTGGTCCCTCGCCACCTCCGCCGTCGGAGCCGTCTCGACATGCCTGACGGGTCCGACCAACGCCCTGCTGGTGGCGTCCGGGCAGCGCACCAGGCAGTACACGGCGGCCGTCGCATGCGGGCTGCTCGCCATGGTCGTCGGCCTGTTCGCGCCGCTGTTCGTGCAGCTGATGCTGGCCACCCCGGTCGCGTTCGTCGCGACGCTCGGCGGGCTCGCGATGCTCCGGGCGCTGCAGGGTTCGTTCGTCGCCGCGTTCAGCTCCCGGCACACGCTCGGCGCGCTCGTGACCTTCCTCGTGACCGTGTCGAACATGCAGTTCCTCAACATCGGGGCCGCGTTCTGGGGGCTGATCGCCGGACTGCTCGTGTCCCGGGTGATGGAATCGGGTGATTTCCGGAAGGAGTGATCCGTCACCGTCTCCGCCGCCACCACCGCGTGCCCGTTCGGGGCGGATCCGGCTCGGGTTCCGGCGACGCCGTCACCTTCGGCTTCCGCGCCGGCCGGTTCTGCTGGCGCCAGGTCGCGACGACCTCGTCCGCGTCGACCGGACCGACCGGGATCCGTGGGCCGGAGGGGGCCCGTAACCAGGCGACGATCTGCAGGTTGAGCTGGGCCACAACGTCCCGCACCGCCCGCTCGGACGGCAGACCGCGGATCGTGTCGGGCAACCGCTCGATCTCCTTCCGCAGCTGCAGCGGTGTGGGAAGCAGCGAATCGGCGGGCAGATTCTCGCGCCGGAGGTAGTTCTTCACCCACCACAGTTCGTCGTCGACATCGCCCGCCGGAATCGGCTTACCCGAGCCGGGGAGATCGTCGAAGTCGCCGCGCTCCTGAGCCAGCCGGATCTGTTTGTCGATCCAGCTCTCGAAGCTCACCCCGGGAGGTTTGCGCTCGGTCACGGAGGACATTCTTCCAGGACCCGTCCACCCGCGGTTGCCGACGGCACTTGCCAAGGCACATACTTCCTTTTACTGTGACACGGCGTCTCAGTTAACTGGACCGGCGTTGACGGTTCCGCATCCACCCCAGGGAAGAAGCCATGACAGCGACAACCACTCAGCACGCCGCCGCACCCGACGGCAGCGGAGACGAGCGGCACCTGCGCGTCGTCGTGGTCGGCGCCGGACTGTCCGGGATCGCCGCCGCGGTCAAGCTCGAACGCGCCGGCATCACGGACTTCGTCGTCCTGGAGAAGTCCGATCGCGTCGGGGGCGTGTGGCGGGAGAACACGTACCCCGGGTGCGGTGTCGACATCCCCGCCCCCGTGTACTCGTTCTCCTTCCACCCCAATCCGCGGTGGCGCAGCAACTTCGCCCTGCAACCGGAACTGCTGGCCTACATCGAGGACACCGTCGACACGTTCGGTCTGCAGTCCAGGATCTCGATGCAGACCGAAGTTCGCGAAGCCGCATGGTCCGACGAGCGCCGACGCTGGATCCTCGACACCAGCCGCGGCACGATCGTCGCCCAGCACGTGATCTTCGCGGCGGGCCCCATCACCGAACCGAGCACTCCCGCCGTACCCGGAATCGACGGCTTCGACGGCGACATCTTCCACTCCGCCCGCTGGAACCACGACGTCGACCTCACCGGGAAGAGGGTCGCCGTCGTGGGCACCGGCGCGTCCGCCGTGCAGTTCATCCCGGAGATCCAGCCGGATGTCGAGGAGTTGTACGTCTTCCAGCGCACCCCGGCCTGGGTGGTGCCGCGCCTGGACTTTCCGTTCCCCCGCATCGCCCAGCGGGTGTTCGCGCGGGTGCCCGCGGTGCAGCGCGCGTTCCGGCGACTCCTCGACGTCATCCTGCGGACGCTTACTTCGGTGATGCGCCGCGAACGTACCGCCCGGCTCCTCAACCCCATCGGTACCCGCTGGCTGGCCAGACAGGTACCGGACCCGGCACTTCGCGCGGCCCTGACACCGAACTTCACGCTCGGGTGCAAACGCCTCCTGCTGTCCAACACGTATCTTCCGGCGCTGACGAAAAGCAACGTCGAGCTGATTCCGCACGCCCTCGCCCAGGTCGACGGACGCGTGGTGGTCGGAGCCGACGGCACCCGCCGCGAGGTCGACGTCATCATCTTCGGCACCGGCTTCGACGTGAGCCATCCACCGATCGCGAGCCGGATCCGCGGCCGGGACGGAACGCTGCTGTCGGAGAAGTGGTCGAAGAGCCCCGAGGCCTACCTGGCCACCACGACGCCCGGCGCACCGAACGCGTACATCATGCTGGGCCCGAACATCTTGGTGTACAACTCGTTTCTCGGACTGGCCGAGACCCAGCTCGACTACGTGATCGACGGACTCACCAAGGCGGAGCGGCAGGGCATCGAAGTGCTCGAGGTGCGCGATCAGCCGTTCCGCCGGTTCAACGACGCCGTGCAGAAGGGTCTGGAGCCCACCGTCTTCAACAACGGCGGTTGCAGTAGCTACTACCTCGACGCCGACGGCAGGAACTTCGCCGCATGGCCTTGGTCCACCGGGTCCCTGCGCCGTCGCCTCGCCCGGTTCGACCTCGAGAACTACGCCATCCGGCCGTACCGGACAGAGCAGCCCCCCGCCCTCCACCCGTCAGGAAAGTCACGATGATCGAGATCCATCACACTGCCGTCGCCGTCGCACCGGTCGCGGCCACGTTCGACTACGTGGACGACTACCGCCACGTCCCGTCCTGGATGTTCGGGATCACGAAATTCGATCCGATCGGCGACCAGGACCGAGGCCTCGGCGCGGTCTACGACGCCGCGATGAAGGTCGGCCCCAAGACCCTCGACTCCGTGGTGAAGGTCACCGGGTGGGAACGCAATTCGGTGATCGAGCTGGAATCTATCGACGGCCTGTACACCCAGTCGCGGTGGCAGTTCGAGGCGGTCGGCGAGACCGAGACCCGCCTGACGGTCGACTTCCGCTACGACCTGCCCGGTGGACTCGCGGGTAAGGCGCTCGGCAAGATCATCGAGCCGTTCGTCGCACAGGCGATCCGCCACACCGACGCCACCCTGCGGCGTCAGGTCGAGCAGGGCGCGAAGCACTCGTCCTGAGCGTCGCGGGCCCCCGCGGCTCTTTGTCGGGTTTACATAGTTAGTTAGCCTATGTAATGTGTTTGGCATGGACGACGACACCCGGCTGCAGAGCCTGCTCGTCGACCTGGTCACGAATTCTCACCGATTCACCAGGCTCGCGAGCTCCTTCGGATCCGAGGCTCACCCCCGGCCGTGGACACGTGCCCTCGCCCTGCTCGACGACCAGGGCGAGATTCGGATCAGCGAGTTCGCCCGCATCGACCGATGCTCGCAACCGTCCGCCACCGCCCTCCTGCAGAAGCTGGCCGATCGCGGATACGTCGCCCGCCGACCCGATCCAGAGGACGCCCGGGCAGTCCGGGTGTCCATCACGGACCTGGGCCGCGAATGGCTGACCGTGGCCCGCAACGAGATCGCGGGTGCACTCGCCCCGCACTTCGCGGACCTCGAACCCGAGCAACTCGAACGACTGACGCAGGGCCTGTCGGAACTGCGCTCGATCGTCACATCGTCGGCGCGCGCCTGACCACCCATCCACACCCCGACGTACATCGAAGGAGGTGGCCGTGAGCACCACGACCGCAACCGTCACGAACAGCACATCCAGCGAGGCTCCACCGAGCCTCCTCCACCAGCCGAAGTCGGTGTGGGCCGTCGCCTTCGCCAGCGTCATCGCGTTCATGGGCATCGGACTCGTCGACCCGATCCTCAAGCCGATCGGCGAACAACTCGACGCGACGCCGTCCCAGGTGTCGCTGCTGTTCACCAGCTACATGCTGGTCACCGGTGTCGCGATGCTCATCACCGGCGTCGTGTCGAGCCGGATCGGCGCCAAGAAAACCCTCCTCACCGGACTCGCCGTCATCGTCGTGTTCGCGGCGCTGGCAGGCAGCTCCGGCACCATCGGGCAGATCGTCGGCTTCCGCGCCGGCTGGGGACTGGGCAACGCCCTGTTCATCGCCACCGCGCTCGCCGCCATCGTCGGCGCGGCCAGCGGCGGCGTCGCGCGGGCCATCATCCTCTACGAGGCCGCGCTGGGCATCGGCATCGCCGTCGGCCCGCTGGTCGGTGGTGTCCTCGGCAACATCAGCTGGCGCGCACCGTTCTTCGGCGTCGCAGCCCTGATGGCCGTCGCGTTCATCCTCATCGTCGTGATGCTGCCGTCCGCGCCCAAGCCGGAGCACCGCACGTCGATCGCCGCACCGTTCCTCGCCCTGCGCCACCGCGGCCTGCTCACCGTCGCGATCACCGCGCTGCTCTACAACTACGGCTTCTTCACACTGCTCGCGTACACACCGTTCCCGCTCGACATGGGCACGTACTCGATCGGATTCATCTTCTTCGGGTGGGGCCTCGCACTGGCCGTCGCGTCGGTGTTCCTCGCCCCGCGGCTACAGCGGCGCTTCGGCACGCTGCCGATGATGATGCTGGCCCTCGCACTGTTCGCCCTCGACCTCGCCATGATGGCCGCATTCACCGACAACAAGACCGTGCTCGTCGTCGGTGTCGTGCTCGCCGGGCTGTTCCTCGGTGTCAACAACACGCTCATCACCGAGACCGTGATGATCTCCGCACCCGTCGAGCGGTCGACGGCGTCCGCGGCGTASAGCTTCGTTCGCTTCGTCGGCGGCGCCGCAGCACCGTGGGTCGCGGGCAAGCTCGGTGAGAGCAACATCCACATGCCGTTCTGGGTCGGCGCCGTGTGCACCGCCGCCGCGATCATCGTGCTCGCGACCGGACGCAAGGTCCTCGCCCACGTCGACGAGCACGATCCCGAACCGCACAGCGTCGAGGAAGCACTGGCCGTCACGGTCGCCGACGCCGACTGACCACCCCCATGTGAGTGGCG
>NZ_JBFUGT010000158.1:0-14478 GCF_056402775.1 Rhodococcus sp. P3_B8 | reverse complement strand
GTTCCTCACCTGTGTCCACGACCGGGTCCTGCGCACCGGCCTGGCCGAACTCGCCACCCCGACAACCACTCCCGGCCGCCTGCGATCGGCTGCCGCCGCCTATCGCACCGCCGTCGATACCCTCACCGGCACAGCGCAACTCGCAGCCTGAAATATCAAGCAGTCGAACGTGACCCGAACACCACAAACTTGACCCCAAAACCCGGCTACGCCGCTTCTAGCTACCTAGATAGACCGAAGACCCCAAGTTCGAACGATCCTCTTACAGGAGCATGATTGCGCGATGCGATTCTCTGAGAAGTTCGGGTATGCCGACATCCGTAGTGCGGTTCAACTCGAGGATCTGGATGATGAAGCTCGGACTGATATTTGGAACCTTGTATACGTCCTAATTCTGAGACCGAACCGGTCAAATGGGCAGGTGATCGACAAGGCGTTCATTCCGCTATGGGCGAACCTATTTCGGGGGGACGTCGACGAATACCCCGGCGCTACGTACATCGGCGACATCGTAAAGGGGTGGATCAAGGACGAACCCTGGTATCGCGTATACGACCTGATCGAAGAGCTGGACGGACGATTCCCTGACTTCACGCCACCCATTAACTCCGTGCTGGAAAAAGTCAAGGCTGCATATCGAGTAGTCGACGGCAAGGTCGCTCCGATCTCGGACACGACGGAGTTGTCGGAGATCGAGATCGCGATCGGATCTGATCACGAGGCTGTGCGCTATCACCTCCGGCAGGCGCTAGAGCACCTTGCGGATCGCGAGAATCCCGACTACGCCAATTCGATCAAGGAATCTGTAACCGCAGTGGAGTCCAAGGCCGTCGTGATGACAGGCAAAGGAACGCTGGGCGCGGCGCTCGACGAAATGAAGAAGAACGGCCCCTACGTACACCCTGCGTTGATCGAGGGCTGGAAGAAGATCTACGGCTGGGCAAGCGACGAGAACGGGCTGCGGCACGGGGGTGAGACGGCGCCTGACATCGATCAGGATCTCGCCCGGTACATGTTGGTGACGTGCTCCGCGTTCGTGAACTTGCTAACCGCCGCCGAGTCGGACTAGTGCGCCTGACCACAGCCGTCGGCAGGTGAAGTTTGAATACGGCGATGACGAATACTGTGTACGACCGTGTCGTGGGTCATGCGCGTGATCATGCTTGCGACGCCTCTATTCCCCCTCCCGAAGACGCCGGCACCGCTGAGTTCCAGCTGACTGCTGTCCGGTACGTCGCGCATCTGTCGAGTGCGGCGAAGGTACAGGAGGGTTTCGTTCAGGCGCTCGTGAGTTCGAGCCAGCCGAACCTCCTGGCGTCGCTGGCTAACGATCACCGATCAGCTCTATCAGCATGCCGACCGCGAGGGCTTCGACATTGATGCCGCGGTGACGCATGCTGACGTTGCGACGCGTCTGGCGTTCCGGGACATCACACAGACGTTCGACGACTAGTAGGCGCAGCAAGCAGGATGCCAACCGTCTCCGCCGAGTTGGGCGTGGGTAGGGCCGTCGGATGTCCCGCTCCGCGCCACTCTCCATATCTGGATGGGGGATTTCTGACTCTACGATTCCGGGATGGACTGGTGGCAGAACGTGAACTGGGTGGTGACGGCCCAGATGGTAGTCGCGGGGCTAGTGTTGGTGCTGTCCCTGCCTTCGGTGATCCAGCACTGGTCTGAGGCGGTGCGGTGGGCAGCGCGGATCGAGCGTCAGGCGAAGGTAATTGACGCGGTCGGGAAGGATGCGCCGGCCGCGGTGCGAGTGATGCGGGTGGACAATTTCGTGCTGGCGATGAGGTTGGCAGCAAAGCGGAAGCATCCGGCCAAGGACGTAAAGTTCCATGTCATTGGGTGGGTACTGACGGGTTCCTCCTACGCGTTGATCCCCGTTACTCGGGCGACCGAAGGCACTGTGCACGTGGTGCTCACAGCGCTCGGCCCGATCCTTCTCTTGATAGGCACTGGTCTGGTCTTCCTCGGTCTCCGACGGCGCAAGTCGGTGGACAAGGCGCGGCAGGTTTGGGTGAACGAGGCCCGGGAGGACGATCGCGCACGTGCTCGGCGACGTTCGCGTCCGGGGAGTGTGTTCGAGCCGGTGGTGGTGATGCGTGAGCGTGAGGTCGTGGTGATGCGACCGAGTCCAGGACGTCGACAATCGGGGTGAGCGCGGTAGAGCCGCCCTCTCCCGACCCCAGTGAAGGTCGGGAGAGGGCCTTACGCGGCAGCCGTCAGTAGGTGTTGCCTGGGCCGTAGTTCCGCCTCCCTGGGAGGCGCCGCCGAGCCGCAGAGATCACCTCGGCGCGCTGGGTGCACTCGGTGACGCTGGCGACCTCACTCCGGTCGATGAACACCTGCCGACCCCCGCTGGAGGTGATGGTGGCGACGGTGTCAGACACATTGCTGACCTTGGCGGAGTGCTTCTCCCCGTTCTTCAGACCAACCTTCGCCTGCTTGTCGGATGCGGCGAACTTTTCGAGCACTTCGCGCATTGTGGCTTTCTTTGGCCGACCTCGTATGGGTCGGTGGTCTCACTGGTGGTAGGCGTGTGGAGCCGCCCGGTCACTTCGGCTGTTCCTCCGACTCAAGTGAACATATTTCGGAGTCTCCTTGAACGGGGCGAACCAGCCGCCCGCCGACACCTCGCACGGCATGAACGCCCTCATCTCCCCCAATTGTGCACAGAAAGCAAGCGTTCCGGTGCGCATCGGAACAAGATTATATCCCGAACATGAATGGTAGACGGCGGAACCGCCATCCTGTTCGTGAAATTATTCCCGTCCGCTACACAGCGGAATGCTGTAATATTCCGAACAGAGGAGGTGATGTGATGCCTGTGACCACGAGCGAGCGTGCCATCCTGCGGCAATGCACCGAGCTGCTGCGGGGCCTGTTGCCGCAGGACTGGGACGTACGGTCCGAGGCGTTCACCGATCAATCGGCACGAGGGTCACGGTCGGCCTCGGCGGACGTGGATGGCCGCCTTCGCATCGCGCCTCCAGGCGGTGAGGCCGCTGATTTCCTGGTCGAGGTCAAGCGCGTGCTGAACCGGCGGGACTTGAGTGTGGTGGCGCGTCGGCTCGGCGATGCCACCGACGACAGTCCTGGCCAGGGGATGGTGATGGCCCGCTACATCTCCCCTCCCCTGCAAGAGCTGCTACGTGAGCTGAACCTGTCGTACATCGATGCCACGGGCAATGTGATGGTCACCGCGCGGCGACCGGCCATGGTCCTGCGCGACCGGGGCGCCAGCCAGGACCCGTTCCGCGGTCCGGGCCGGCCCCGGGCGACGCTCAAGGGTGAGCCCGCCGCCAGGCTCATCCGCACCCTGGCCCGGGAGCAAGGACCCTGGTCGGCGCGCGAACTCGTCGCACGGGCGGGGGTCTCCACCGGTGCCACCTACCGGGTCCTGGAACTCCTGCAGGAAGAAGAGCTGGTCACCAGGACCGCCGACAAGAGGTTCGAGGTCACCGACTGGCCGCAGCTGCTCCGGCGGTGGAGCCGGGACTACAGTTTCGTCGACAACACCCAGACGTATCAGTTCATCGACCCCCGCGGTGTCCCATCACTGCTGAAAAAGCTTGCAAAAGACAAAGACCCGGGGTTCCGGTACGCGGTCACCGGATCCGTCGCCGCGGCCGAATGGGCCCCGTACGCGCCGGCGCGGGCCGCGTTCATCTACACCGACAATCTGGACGAGGCGGTGAAGAAGTGGCGCCTGCACCCGGTCGACCCCGACACCGCGGAAGCGGCGAACGTGATTCTCGGAGAGCCCGAATACCCTGTCGTCTTCGAGAACACCTCCCAGGCCAAGGACGGGTACACGATCGCGGCCATCGAGCAGGTCGCCGTCGACCTGCTGTCCGGGCCCGGCCGCAACCCGGCCGAAGGCGAAGAACTCATAGGATGGATGCAGGTACATGAATCAGCCTGGCGGCGATAACCTCCTCGCCGAAGCACGCAGCGCACTCCTCGACGCCCTGCACGCCCTCGACGACCACCGTGACGCGCTGATCGTGATCGGCGCGCAGGCGGTGTACCTGCGCAGCGGGGCCGCCGTCGTCGCGTTGGCCGAGTCGACGAAGGACAGCGACCTCGCCGTCAACCCACGCAACCTCCGGGACGACCCACACCTGCAGGACGCCATGACCGGTGCCGGGTTCTACCTGAACACCAACGGTCAGCCCGGCGCGTGGGTCAACCGGGATGGTATCCCCGTCGACCTGATGGTCCCGTCCGCCCTGTCCAACCGGACCAGTCCCACCGGGCGCTCACCGCGGCTGCCGCCGCACGCCAAGAATGCGATGCGGATCGCCACTGGCCTCGAGGGCTGCGTCGTCGACAACACCATCATGACCATCACCGCCCTCGACAATGCTGATCACCGGCGATATGACGTTCGGGTCGCCGGGACCGCCGCGCTCCTGGTCGCCAAGATCCACAAGATCCACGAACGCCTCGGCACCCCCGGGCGCCTGCAGAATAAGGACGCCCACGACATCTACCGCATGCTCGTCGCCTCCGATCCCGACGACCTCGCCGACGCCTTCCGCCGACTCCTCGCCGACCCAGTCAGCGTCACCACCACCGAACACGCCCTCGCATGGCTACCCGAAATGTTCGGCAACGCGTCCGCGACCGGAGCCGACATGGCCGGCAAAGCCGAAGAAGGCGTCGGTAATCCCGCCCAGGTTTCGATCAACACCGCGCTGCTCGTCACCGAACTGTTGGACACCCTCACCGGATAGCGCGGGCCCCACAGCGGTCGTAGTCGTCGATGCCCGGACGGCGACCTCGCGCGGAGCTGCGGCCGTGGGCAGCCACCGCATGGTCCACGTGCAGTACGCGAGCACCACGACCCCTCACGAAGGTGCGGACGATCGGCCCAACGAGCAGGTGAAGCGTTCAGCAGCCCCACAATTGACCCAAGCCAACTTTCAAAGGTGATGAATGTCACGCAATTCGAGCGGTGACGCAGTGTTGCGCACCGTTACGAGGATCGCTTCGCACCGTTACGCATAAAGTGCAGGTTCGTTACGCACCATGACAGGCGGCGTTGGGTTTTCGGCTGACAGTGATGTTCGGCCACTACCGCTAAGCTGTGCTTCTGTGCGGGGGTGACCCTGTACGAAGACCTCCTCAACTTCCGATCGACCCGGCCTCGACATATGGGGGCCGAGGGGAAGGAAGGAGGTGAGGGGATGAAATCCCCTCGAAAAAGGGCAATGACCCCGACGGAGCGCTTTCAGCTAGTCCAAGCGGCTAGCGCTGTCGTCGGAGCCATCGCCAAAGTGATTCTCGCTGTTGCGGGACTCGGACTCTTCTAGCGAGCCGAGACCCCCGCTTGCGGGAAATCGAGGAAGGGCGTTCGGGCGCGCACCCGGGCGTCCTTCTTTCCCACTTTGCTTGCTTGCGCAAACGCCCGTGCTTGCTCGCAAGCAACCCCGGACACCGCACATGCTACCTCTAGGTGCTCCATATGGAACACAAGTAGCGCCAGTATGGACGCCACAAGCATCTGATCTGACACTCTTTGCGTCCGTTCAGACGCATTTTCGCGTCGAGACTGGAGCACCGCTCACGAGCGGACCAATTGCCCGGTGCGAGTCTGTACGTGAGATTACGCATCGACGCTGATGCGTCAGATCGATCAGTCGATCGTCCTTCCCGATTCGCTGTACACGGTTGCGCCGAGCGGATACTCGCTGGATCGACCAGCAACGCGTTCCGACCGGGAGGCAGTGAGCCGGTCTCGCTTCGAAGTGCGAACACTGCGTCCGGGCTCCGTGACAGGATCACCGGTATGGATGAGCGCACCCGGCCGGTCAGCGAAACACAGGTGACCGTGGCGATGGACTACGGCCAATTCTGTCTCGACGGCGGCCTCGGAGATCCGGACGTCGAACTCGCCCTCCTCGAGCGAGCCCAGGCCGATCAACCCAGCGCCGGCAACGGGGCCATGCTGCTGGTGCTGTGCCCCCACCAGAACAACTTCCAGATGGCGGTAACCGTGCAGGTGTGGCCGTCACGACCACCCGCGGACCGGGACCAGTGGCAACAGGCCAGCGAAGAGCGCCTGGAAGTCGACGGTCACGGGGTGCTGGCCGTGTCGTCACCGACGACCGACCCGGTGGAGGTCGCCGTTCCTGCCGGCAGGTACACCGTGGAGGTCTCCGGGCGGGGATTCGTCAACTACGGGTGGCCGGGATCGACGACACCCGGCGATGTGTGGCGGATCCGGCTGTGGCCGTACGACGGGGTCACGAAGTCCCCGGCTCAGATGTGGGACATGCCTGCTTCGGCGTACCCGAGAACACCCCTGCCCCGGTACCCGCAGGCGAGGAGGAGCCGGCTCACGGCAGCTCGTCGGCCACTGGCACGACGACCACCACCGCGACCAACAAGCCCACGGCGATCGACTTCGACGCACATCCTGAACTACGCGGAGTCCTGGCGTTACGCGATTTCGACGACTGCGCACCGGACGTTGCAGCCGCGATCGTGGCGATGGACCCGCAGACCCAACGGCGCCTGGCGCAGTGGGCCGTGGTCCGTGCGTTCGAGTTCGCCGGACTCGCCGACCGGCCCTGGGTCACACCGGCACTGACGGCCCTGTGCAGTGGTGAAGAACTCCCGGCACCCTTCGACGATCCCCAATCCGCGTCCTCCCGTCTCGCGGCGGAGAACCTTCCACCCGAAGGACGAGGCGGCCCCTACCGCCCGAGTACGGCGCCCGGCAGCGAGAAGTCACCGACCGCGAAAATGTTCGACCACGGACCGATTCACCGCCCGTACTACGCAATGCCGGCCCTGTTCAGCGCGGCAGACCCACGACCGATCGTCGCAGCCTTCCAGACGTTGTCGCACGCCTGCGCCACCTATGCCGAACACGTGGACACACTCCTCGCCGCGACCCGCACCGAGTTCGACATCCCCGCATAGACCGTCACGGAGAGGACAACCCTGACCTCGGACGAGACTCATCGGACTACACCTCGTGGCGCTCAGCCTCGCGGCAATCCTCAGCCGTGATCAAGCGAAGCTCTCGCGACTGAGGTGTGCCGTCGCTTCGGGCGGGATAAGAGTTCCAAGAGGGGAATTTTCGGACCATAGGCCATTGAAATCGAGCATTGGCTTGATGCTATCGGCCAGCGTGCCTGAGGTGTTTCCCTTCAAAGCATCCTCGCCGACTACCCGCCCGGCAGCCGCAAGGATGTCGGCAACTTGCACGCGCGGATCCGACTTGGAGTCCACCAGAGTGATTGAGCGAAGATCCACCGAGGGCATCAAAAGCCCACCAATACTTACTCGGGCCTTCGCAGCATTGACCAGCAACTCGGTCGCTTCCTCGTTGAGCGCCCAATGCTCGTCGTGAATGAATGCGATGGGCACGTCGCCAAGACGTAATCGCCAACTGGTCGCGACCCAGTTCAGTGTGGGGACAATCGGCTCTAACTCGCGGAGTAGCGATTCCGATGGATCCTCGAACTGGCGAGCTTGCTCACGGGCCTCCCACACGAGGCCGAGGATCTCCGTGACGCGCCTGCGCTTGCTCCGGAGACGGACGTCGTCAAGCAACGCGACAAAATCGGAAAAGCTGGGGTGGATCGAGTCGGATCTCTTCTTGGTGCGGACAAGACTGTTGAATCCGACCAGAAGGCGTTTCCAGTCGGCTTCTCCAAGCGCACGGGGGCCGAGATCGAACAGCTGATTGGCGAGAGCCCGCTCGTATGCGTTGATGTTCAGGCCGCGCGCGTGTGCATCTTCTTCGATCAGGAGCGAGACAATTTTTCCGGCAACGAAGTAGCTCTTATCCGCGAGATAGATGTTCACGCGTCCAGTAAGCGGCCCGTCCGGCCTGAGCACTTCGATGAGGTGTCGCCGGTTAGCTGGTCGCAGCAGAACCTTCGACTTCAGCTCCTGCGCGCTCGACCTCGTGCGACCGGCGAGATCAGACATGATCGCTTCGGCCTCGTCCACCGACAGGTTCACGCTCGCGTGCGAAAAGACACTGTGAGCAGCCTCCATGAGGTTCTCGCCTTCGGAACCTGACTCATCGCATGCGATCTCGATCAGTTGGGTCACGACCACACCTGCGTTGCTGTCTTCATATGTCTCCTAACTCGGGCACGCCCGACGTGTGAAGGCAAGGCGTGGTACGACGGGTCCGCGATGCCGCGTCTGCTTGCCGGCGCCAATTGAAGCCTATTGCGCGTATCAAAGCAGACCACGCCGACGTGGTGCATGCGGCCTTCAGCTTCGGGATGTAGATGTCGATCGTGTGAATGACACCTCGCTGCATTCGTGTGATGTCGCGTGCCATCGCATATTTCGATGATTCACAAAACTGTGCGGTCGCCCGCTGGCACCGACGAAGCACCGTGGTGCGGGTACGGCGGGCCGGTATTTCGTGCCAGCAGATACGCCCATGCGCCGCCTGACCTGGCATTCAGAAATAGGCTCGGCCTCGCGGTGTCGACTTCTCCAGGAGCCAGGTCCGGCGGACTCGGACACCCGACGTAAGCACTGCCACGGAAGCTCACGGGAAACCCTCGTCATCCCATATCCTCGGAGAACCAACCCACGGTATCTGTTACGTCCGGTTCGTCTGGTATCTATCTTCCCGGCGGATTTCTGAGCAAACAATCAGCTGCCCATGTCCGCCATCCCGCATCACTTGGATTCGAAGGACATATCGATGGGCGATCACACCACCCCCGGCGGCCAGCAACCCCCGGGCGCGTATCAGCAGCCAACCTCACCGACTGACTGGCACACCGCCCCTTCAGATTGGCGGCCGCGGCTTGGCGGTGGGACGGGCAGCAGCGGACCGAGGCCACCACAGTAGCCGGGCCGCTCAGCCACCCCCGAACCTCTCATCACCACACCGATGTTCGCGTCCACAGTGGATGACGCGTAGGTCCCGGCACTGCCACACAGCCACACCATCGCCACATGGGCCGCAATCAGGCCGCGGCCTCCGGGCGTCCATTCAGATCAGGAGAATTCACGTGCACAGCAGAGTGACAACGATGCACCCCAAGGCCGCGCGAGCAGTCCTCGTCGGCGCCGCCACCCTCGCCGCCCTCGGCGCACCGGCATCCCCGGCGGTGGCCGGACCGGCAAACCCATACACGATCGAGCGCGTCACCCAGGTCGTCGAGGTCATCGATGGTGACACCATCATCACCCGACACCCCACCAGCGGCGAGACGCTCACCGTATCCGTCCTCGGCATAGACGCCCCCGAAGGCCAAGACTGCTGGGCAGCGCAATCGACCCAGTTCGCGAAGGATCACCTCCTCGGCCGGGCAATCCAACTCAACCCCGAACCGGCGCAACCCGACACCGACAGCACGGGTCAGGTCAACCGTTACGTCGCGCTCGACAACGACATGGACGGCGACTACGCGATCAAGGCCGCCCGCGAAGGCGCCGCCCGCGCCTACACCGCCGACTACCTTCGGACCGCAGACCGGTTGATCGAAGCCGAAACCGCCGCCCGCGCCGCCGACCGCGGACTGTGGACCTGCGACGGCGGAACCCCGGCACCGAGTCCCGCGCCGGCACCGCAATCTCGCCCCGCACCCACACCGTCCACCCCCGCACCGAACCCGGCACCCTCGGGGAATGTCGTCAAACCCGGCGCCTTCTGCAGCGGCGGCACCGGCGTCACCAGCACCGGAACACCGATGGTCTGCGCACCCGGTTCCGACGGACGCAACCGGTGGAAGGCCGCGAGCTAGAACCAGCCGCCGGGTGGTGACGGTCGAGCAGTCACGCGGTGCCGCGTTACCTGCTCGCTCGACCCGAACACCGGAAGTGGGGGCGCGCCTATCACGAGGTGCGCCCCACTTCGCGTTCGTGCGCGTTCCCGGCGGTGCCCCACCATCCGCCCATCAACACCCGCTACGGGTGCTGCCGTCCGTCTACGGGCCGGGTGGCAGCATGTCCAGGACGGTCCTCGGCGCCGGCCGCCGACAACGCCGTCCGGGTGGCGCTCAGCCACGCATCGGCCCACCCGGTTTCGATGTCCTTCAACAGTTGAGACTGGCTGGCCCAGGACGGACCTCAAAATCCGGCCGCTCCGGTAGATGCAGACTCAACGAAGTCCGCTCGGACACCCACCGCTCCACCCAGAACACGAACTCCTCCGGATCGGCGGTGTGGGATTCGGGCACTCCCCCTGCGCCCCTCTGTCATTCACATGAACGACACAGGGCAAGCGCATCGGGGTGCCACTCCGCGGTGCGGACGTAGCGCCAGCCCCAATCCCCGGCGCGATGGCGGCTACTCTCCCCAACCGCCGAACAACTCGAGGAAGGGGCGCGGCGGCTCGACACCCGCCGCGCGTGCCGCCTGCCGCTTCGCGGCCTGCTCACGCGCAACACCATTGAGGATCAGACCAGCCACTATCCAACCGGCCCCCACAGGACCCGCCAAAACGCACACCACTCCGGCGACCAACGCCACCGCCAGCACTCTCATCCACAGTCATCGCAGCAAACCCCAGCAAACACACGGTCCCGCCGCATTGCCACACCGATGCTCTGACACAATCGACGACACATCGCGCAGAGCAACAAGCGAAACGGGAACGATGACACCACGGATCACCCCAGCCACCGGCCTCGTCACGGCAACTGGCGTGTACTGCCTCTACCTGACAGCAACCACATGGTCACCCACCATGTGCGTCATCGGGCTCGGTGCATGGGCGGTCAGTGCCACCGCCCTCGTCCGCCTCGAGCACCGGAGACACCCACCAACCACGGCGGGGTGAACACTTCGCTCCGGTGCGACTCCGGCACCAAGCTCACGCATGACAGCGTGACCGGTTGCGCCGAGGCTCAATGGCCCGACCCGGCCGCACCTTCTGCACCAATGATTGAGAGGAATATCCCCGTGGTGGCATTTGACGAGACCGACCTCGGTATCGAGGCGGCTGAGCGCACCAATGTATGCGCGATCGTGGCACTGTTCTGCGCCCTGACAGGGCTATTCGTCCCGGCGCTGGTATTCGGAGCGATCGGATGTGACCGCCTGAAACCGAGAGGCAATCGCGTCTGGACGACGCACGGGATGCCGTCGCCATCGGAAGGAACCTCAATGACACGAAATCTGGCGGTCTGGGTGTTCGCTGGTGCCCTGATGTTGACGGGATGTGGAAGCGGCGACCAGACAAGCCGGTCGGAGACGGCGCCGTCCTCCACCACGACGCCACCGCCGGCGACGACCACCGCGGCCCCGGCGTCCACCACACTCGACGCACCACCCCCGCCGGAGACGACCGCCGCCGTGCCCGTCACCACCGACGCACCCGTCGAACCGGTGAACGAGGAGCCGTACATCGTCGAATGCCTCGAAGGCACACCCGGACCTGCACGATTCAGCGACGGCACCCTCGCCTTCTCTCAATGGTGCTTCGACCAGCTCGGCGGCGACGAATACCTACGCCAAGAACGCGAAGCCAACACCTTCGAATGCGACGGCGTGACCTGCCGCAACCCCTACACCGGCGGCACCTACCCCGACCCCGATGCCGTCACCCGTGCACCCGTGGGCACCACCTCCGATCGCGGATACTCCTGCTACGACAACGGCTGCTACTGGCCCGACGGAACCCCGGTCATCGGCGCCGACCGATGCGGCACCCGATGCGGTGAGGCACCCGCCTCAGGGGAGATACAAACCCGCAACGGCTGCGAAGCCGGCTACATCACCGACCCGAAACTCTGCGCCGACGTTGGCTACTGAAAAGCCTGCGCACCGGATGAAAATTGTGCGTCGCCCCGGTGTGCGGGGGCCTTCCAAGTCAAAACAACATCACCTCCGCCCATTTGCGATACCTGCAGATACAGTCATTCGATCTATACCGCCGCTCCGGACTACCTGGTCTGATCCGGTGACGACTCTCGATCGCCGACCCAGCCGCACAAGAGAATTCACACCGTGGCTTTCGGGCGGTCAGGAAGAACTTCACATCAAGGGGGAAATTGTGACCACTGTTCAACCGCCGTCGGCGATTCGCAAACAAGGGGCCTGGGGCCTGTGGTGGCTCACCGTCATCACCTTCGGCATCTACTACCTGGTCTGGTACGACCGCATCGGCGGGGAACTGGCCTCCACCGCCGGCGTCAGCCGCGAATCCTGGACCCGGTGGTGGTCCCAGCTTGTCCCCATCTACGGGCTCATCGGCCTGTCCCTGACCGCCAAGCGCCTCAACCAGGCCCACACCCAGGTCGGGTCCTCGACGCAGGTGTCCCCGATCGTCACCTGGCTGTGGGCACCGATCTGGTTCGGCTCCCATACCCGGTACCTGCAGCGTCGCATCAACATCCTCGTCGATATCTACTCCAGCCGCGCCACCGCGCACGCACCCGCGTAGCCCCGGGAACCAAACCCGATCAATCAAGTGCGAGTAGACCCGACCTCCGCATCATGCTCCCGGCCGCATGATGCGGAGGCACCGGGATAGGTCTCGGGTTATCTTCGATGGCCTCGTCCGCTGTCACCTCACGGAACGGGTGTGGACAGGGCGGCCCTCGTCCCGCCAGCATGACGCCGCTCCGCGGATCGCGATAGGATCCTCCGTCGTGAATAAGATTGCCCCGCCGTGTATTTTCTCTATTCGGGTCAGCGTCATTTGGTGAAACTTCAGTCAGAGACGCAGACCCAATCGGAGGCTCGAACCGATTTGAGATCAGCTCGGTGTTCGCGCTGCAGTCGCTCTTCCTTAGCCGTCCTGCTCCCCGCCCCTGTCCGAGATTTACTCTCCGTGAGGCCGCTGGGAGTGCACTAGCCGGTCGTGCCGGTGACATCGACGATGTTCGCCGTGAACCGCGGGACGGTCATGCTGCCACCGAGCGTCGTGTCATACCGGTATGCACCCGCCACCTCAACGTAGAGCGTGACGAGGTCATCCTTGACGACGTTGGCCACCACCGGTGGGCTCGACCCTGCGATCACCACGTTGATGTCGTAGTCGTACCAAGCGTCCTGCTGAGTGCCAGCGACACTCGCCCGAAATTGGGTGGCCCCCGTGCCCGAGTCAAACTGCGTCACAACACCATGAATGACCAGCTTGCGCCCCTTCGCAGCATCAGGCGACCTGGCGAGCAGAGCAAGGTCCCGGTCCGAGATCACCTCGTAGGCAGACCTGTCGAACTTCGCGGCGTTGATCGCGTCGATACGGGCGCGCTCGGCGTCCACGGCCTGACGGCTGCGCTCGCTTTGCGCGGGCGACAGCACCACCCGGCTCGTGGGGGTCACCAACCCCAGGGACTCGTCATCGTCGTTCACGGTGGCGACAACCACGACGCTGACAACCACCAGCACGCCGATGACAATGCCGCCCAGCGCCCATGGCCACACGCGGTCGGCGGTCGTCGGCCGCTTCGATGGCGGCGGAGCACTCGTCCCCGGGCCGTCAGAGCGAGGCTCATCGCTGCGAGGCTCTTTGGGGTAGAACGGGTTCGTCATAGCCCCTCCGCGCACACTCAGACCTTTCCGAGATTTATACCCCACACCCTCGCACCCGGTCCGCTTTGTCGAACAAGTCGCTGTGACACAGTGGGTCAGTGTCATTCGTTCGAATGACACCGGCGGAAGGGCGCAGTCCGCGGCGGACCGCTCTGGCGCATCGGCGCACGCGATCGCGCACGGTGACTGCCGGGAACACACGCGTTCAGGCAGTGCACGGACGGCTCAACGTGCCTACCGTCCACGCATCGGTTCACCGGCGCGCCCACATGAGCCGCGCGCTGCGGCGGCGGGGACGGGGCTTCGCCGACTCGGAAACCACCGTAGTGGTGCGAATGGTGTTCGGCGGCAGTCATCCGAATCGAGTCAAGCACCTCTATCGACCGCGAACGACTCCCTATCGGTTACCGACAATCCGGGCGACCGCCCAGGACGAGGCGCTCAGCGCTGCACCCGCGAGAATGACCACCCACAGTCCCCAGCCGATCCCAGTCGAGACCATCGTGTTCATGAACTCGACCTCCTTACCACTGACTTCTATCGCATCGATGATCCCGATGCCGAGAACCAGGACGCCGGCCACCGGCGCAAGCCAGCGATCCCCGAACTTCGTGAGACCACCACGCGCGTGAATCGCGAACAACGCGGCGGCGGCCACCGCAGCCAGCACCAGCGAGATCACCCCGTCGCCTGCGGTACCCGCCACCCCAAAACTGAGAGATGTCGCCCAAGGACCGAGACTGCCGACGACGATCGCCAGACACGCAACCAACCCGGCAAGGAGGTTCGGCTTGTAGTTCACCGGAAGCGGCGCCGGTGGCCTTAGGGCATGTCTCCCAATAGTTTGAGCCATTCGACGATGCCGGCGAGGAGGAATCCAGCCCGGTAAGTCAGGGCAAGCTTGTCATACCGGGTTGCCACCGCTCGCCACTGTTTTGCCTTGTTGAAGGCCCTTTCCACCACGTTGCGGCCCTTGTACCCACGTTGCGGCCCTTGTAC
>NZ_JBFUGT010000157.1:0-14517 GCF_056402775.1 Rhodococcus sp. P3_B8 | reverse complement strand
GTGTGTCAGCGATGTCGTCGGCATCGCATGCCAATGTCCGATACGCGTACCAGTGACGAGGATGGCCAATGAACTACACCCATGTCGATGATGTGAACGGCACAACACTCCTAGTACCGGATACCACGTCTACCCCTTGGCGGCGGCGTGGGACATGGKCGCGTCGACGTGGTCGCCCGAGCGTCGGCTCCGGTTCGCCAACGACGTCACGTTCAACCTGCTGGCCGTCAACGGTCCGGACAATCAGGACAAGGGCGACCGGACCCCGCAGGACTGGCTTCCGCCGAATCCGGCGTACCACTGCTTCTACGCCGGCAAGTATCTCTCCGTGGCGGTGGAGTACGGGCTACCGGTGACGTTGGCGGACCGCGCCGCGCTCGCCGAGGTGGCGGAGAAGTGTCCGTGAGCGCCTCAGAAGACGGTGCCTCAGGACACGGTGAAGGAACGCGTGTGCCAGCCGGTCGCGCCACCCGGAATCGGCGGCGTCCGCTCCTCCACCTGAACGTTGCCGTCCAGATCCGTGGCCCGCACCTGGAGGGTGTGCAGGCCGGACGCGGCCTGCCACTCCCAGGTCCACTGCCGCCAGGTGTCGATGGTGTACTGCGGGGCGAGGGTCGCGTTCTGCCATTCGCCATTGTCGACCCGCACCTCCACCTTCGCGATGCCGCGGTGCTGCGCCCACGCGGTTCCGGCGACGAGGACGGGTCCGGGTGCGGTGGGCGCGAACGAGGCGGGCACGTCGATCCGCGACGCGGTCTTGATCGGACCCTTCGCGGACCATCCGCGTTGGGTCCAGTAGGCCTCCGCCTCGTCGAATCGCGTGAGTTCCCAATCCACCACCCATTTGGTGGCCGACACGTAGCCGTAGAGACCGGGGACGACCTGCCGCACCGGATAGCCGTGCTCGAACGGCAACGGCTGACCGTTCATCGCCACCGCGAGAATCGCGTCGCGGCCGTCCCGCAGGGCCTCGACCGGGGTGCCCGCCGTGAAGTCGTCGCTACTCGTGGACAGCAGCATGTCGGCGCCCGGGTGCACGCCGGCCTCGTCGAGGATGTCCTTGATCGGGTAGCCGATCCACGTCGCGTTGCCGGCAAGGTTTCCGCCGACCTCGTTGGACACGCACGTCAGCGTGATCACCCGTTCGACGGGCGTCCTCGCGACCAGGTCGTCCCACGTCAGCGTGAGCTCGCGGTCGACCATGCCGTGGATGTGCAGTTGCCAGTCGTCCGTCGTCAACCGCGGGACCCGCAGGGCGGTGTCGATCCGGTAGAACTCCTCGTTCGACGTGACGAACGGGGTGGCTCCCGGCACGTCGACGTCGGTGCCGGGAGCGATCGGGGCCGCCCGGTCCGACACGTCGGGAAGGGCGAAGGCGCGGCGGTTGTCCAGAGCTCCCGCGGCCTGCTGCCCGAGGTACCGGCCGGCGGCTCCCGCGGCAGCGGCCGTCGCGGCGGCGGCCGCGGCCAACAGTAGAAAAGTCCGGCGCGRCAACCACGAATCCTCGGCATCGGAGTCCTCGGGCGCCCGCGCGGCGGTCGTCAGCACCCGCAGAACCGCGATGCCGGCGACGACTCCCACCACGGTCGGAAGCGCAAACATCCACGTGGCGCTGGGACGCTGGGTCGAGGCAAAGATTCCCACCAGCCCGAGAACCGCCAGGATCGCGCTGCCGAACGGGGCGCGGGGACGCTCGACGATGCCCGCTGTCGCGGCGAGGAGCACGATGAGGATCGTCATCCCGACGAACAGTGCGGGTTTGTCGTTGGTGCCGAACGTGTCGATCGCGAACTCGCGAGCCCAGGCAGGACTGCGGTCCACCGTCGTCGATCCGACCGCGTAGAACGGCGACGAGTTCGGGTCGATCAGCACCGACAGCAGTTCGCCCACCCCGAGCACGACTCCGGCGGCGATCACTCCGGCGAGCGCGCGGGAGAACAGGTGCCGCCGTCTCCGGGGCGTCCGCGCCGCCTCGTGCCGGTCACCGATCGTCGTAGTCATCGCAGCCCTGCTCCTTTGCCGTCGTCACCGTGTATTCGGAGCTGAGAACGCGCACGGATGGGAGCCCACTACTAGTATTTACCGGATGAACCAGCTCGACAAAGACACTCTTCTCTGCATCTCGCTCTCCGGCCGACCGAGCAACATCGGCACCCGATTTCACAATTATCTGTACGGCGAGCTGGGCCTCAATTTCGTCTACAAAGCGTTCACCACCAACGACCTCCGGGCTGCGGTCGGCGGCATCCGCGCGCTGGGCATTCGCGGCGCCGGCGTCTCCATGCCGTTCAAGGAGCAGATCATCGAGTACGTCGACGTGATGCACGAATCGGCGTCGGTCATCGAGTCCGTCAACACGGTGGTCAACGAGGACGGGGTGTTGCACGCCTACAACACCGACTATCAGGCCATCGCGAACCTGTTGCGCGACAACGCGTTGCCCCACTCGCTGTCCGTCGCGGTGGCCGGGAGCGGCGGAATGGCCAAAGCGGTGGTCGCCGCCGTGCGCGACTACGGCTTCACCGACGTCACCGTGGTCGCCCGCAACGAGACGACGGGCGGCGCCGTCGCGAAGCAGTACGGATTCGACTGGCAACCCGAACTCGGCGCGGCACGGCCGGGGCTCCTGATCAATGCCACCCCCGTCGGCATGGCGGGCGGTCCCGAAGCGGACGATCTGGCGTTCGAACTCGATGCGATCGATGCGGCGGAGGCCGTGTTCGATGTGGTTGCCATGCCCGCCGCGACGCCGCTGATCCGGGCCGCGGCCGAACGCCACAAGACCGTCATCACCGGCGCCGAGGTGATTGCACTGCAAGCGGCGGAGCAGTTCGTGCTCTACACCGGTGTCCGCCCGTCCCCCGAAGAGATCCGCAGGGCCTCCGAGTACTCACGGTCGTGAGGTGAACACCGAGGAGTTCTTGCAACGGCTCACACGCAACTCGAGCGAGCTGCTGCAGGAACTCCGTGTCGCGCAGGCAGGCGTGCAGATCCTGTCCGCCTCCTCGCGGTCGCCTTCACCGGGACGACATCCTGCGCAAGGCCGACCTGTTCGCGCCGGCGGTGAGGACCTGAACCCCGCATTTCGGCGCGACCGCGCCCGCGCACTGTTGTCCTACAACAGCTTTCGCGGGTCGTGATTCCAGCACGCCGCGGACCGCACTCGCATCCGAATCTGGATTAATTCAATTTTGGGTCTTGACATGAATTGTGACCCCTGTCACGCTTCTCTATACGGAATCATTATTTCGCATTGTGGAAGAAGGGTCGCATGGATCTCGATGCAGGACTCCAACGATTCAACGAGGCTTCACACTCCGAGGCAACGGAACTGGCGCGAATCTGCCTGGATATTCCCCGGTGGGCAGACGAACTCGTGTCCGCCCGGCCGTACACCGATCGCGCCTCGCTTCTCACCGCCGCCAGGTCGGGCTCGGGACCGCTCTCCGCGGACGAGATCGAGCAAGCCCTCGCGCACCATCCCCGAATCGGTGAACCCCCGGGAGGCGACGACGCCCAGGCGCACCTGGCACGCTCGGAGCAGTCGAACGTCGATTCGTCCGATGCGGCGGCGCAGAAGCGGCTCACCGACGGCAACCGCGCCTACGAGGACAAGTTCGGCCGGGTCTTCCTCGTCCGCGCCGCCGGCCGCAGCACGTCCGACATCCTCACCGCACTCGACCGCCGGCTCCTCAACGACGAGGACAGCGAATTAGCCGTTGTCGCAGAGGAACTGCGCGACATCGCCGCACGTCGGCTCGCCGGGATGCTGGACGCATGAGCGAGATCAGCCAGGTCACCACCCACGTGCTGGATGCGGCCGAAGGCATGCCCGCGCGGGAGGTGCCGGTCACGCTGACGGTCCAGCGGCAGTCCGACTGGATCACCGTGGCCGAGGCCGTCACCGACGACGACGGACGCGTCACGACCCTGGGTCCCGCCCGACTCGAGCCGGGCACCTACCGGATCGTCTTCGACACCGGACGCTATTTCGCCGCGAAGGGACGTCCGGCGTTCTACCCCGACATCACCATCACGTTCGCGCTGACCGACAGCGAACAGCACTACCACGTACCAGTCCTTCTCAGCCCGTTCGCATACTCGACCTACCGAGGGAGCTAATCATGAGCAAGATCGTGCTCGGCCAGAACCAGTACGGCAAGGCAGAAGTCCGGTTGGTCAAGATCACCCGGGACACGAAGCGACACGAGATCGAAGACGTCACCGTGACGTCGCAACTGCGCGGCGACCTCGACGCGGTGCACACCGAAGGCGACAACGCGCACGTCGTGGCCACGGACACCCAGAAGAACACGGTGTACGCGTTCGCCCGCGACGGCGTCGGCTCGATCGAGACGTTCGCCATGCGACTCGGACAGCACTTCACGGGGGAATTCGAGTGGATCACCGGCGGCCGGTGGGAGATCGAGCAGTACTCGTGGGCGCGGATCCCGGTCGACGGCGAGGGCCACGACCATTCCTTCGTCCGATCGAGCGACGAACGGCGAAACACCGTGGTCACCATCGACGGCGATCGGACGTGGATCGTGTCCGGTCTCAGCAACATGGTGGTGTTGAAGTCGACGGGCTCGGAGTTCCGGGGCTACCCGAAGGACAAGTACACCACGCTGCAGGAGACGTCCGACCGGATCCTCGCGACGTCGGTGAGCGCCCGATGGCGGTACCTCACCACCGACGTCGACTTCGACAAGACCTTCGAGAACGTGCGGGCAATCATGCTGGAGGCCTTCGCCACGACGCATTCGCTCGCGCTGCAGCAGTCCCTGTTCCAGATGGGTTCGGCGGTACTCGAGGCGCACCCCGAGATCGCCGAGGTGAAGTTCTCGATGCCGAACAAACACCACTTCCTCGTCGACCTGGAACCGTTCGGACTCGACAACCCCGGCGAGGTGTTCTTCGCGGCCGACCGCCCCTACGGGTTGATCGAGGCGACCGTCGAGCGCGAGGACGCTCCCGACGCCGGCCGCGCCTGGGATTCCGTTCCCGGATTCTGCTAGGAGCGCGGCGATGAAGCGGATCGGACACCGGGTTGCCGGAACTCCCGGACCCGAGGACGAGCGTTTGCCGCTCGGAAAGTCGTATGTCTACGGTTTGCAGCACATCCTGACGATGTACGGCGGCGTGATCGCGCCTCCCCTGATCGTCGGCGGCGCCGCCGGACTGACCGGCGTCGAGATCGGACTGCTCGTGTCGGCGGCTTTGTTCGTCAGCGGTGCGGCCACACTGCTGCAGACCCTCGGCGTTCCGTATTTCGGGGCAAAACTTCCCCTCGTTCAGGGCATTTCCTTTGCCTCGGTGTCCACGATGGTGGCGGTGGCCAGCGGTCCGGGCGGACTGCGCTCGGTGTTCGGAGCCATCATGGTCGCCGGTGCGATCGGGCTGTTGATCAGCCCGTTCTTCTGCAGGATCGTGCGCTACTTTCCGCCCGTCGTCACCGGATCGATCATCACGGTCATCGGCATCTCCCTCCTTCCGGTCGCGGTGCGCTGGGCGATGGGCGGCAACGCCAAGGCTCCGGACTGGGGGTCGATGTCCAATATCGGACTCGCCGGGTTCAGCCTGTTCATCGTGTTGCTGGTGAGCCGGCTGGTGCAGGGAACCCTGTCGCGGTTGTCGATCCTGATCGGCATCGTCGTGGGAACCCTGTTCGCCGCGCTGATCGGCAAGGCCGACTTCGGTGCCGTCGGAAAGGGCGCGATCTTCGAACTGCCGCAGGTGTTCTCGTTCGGCACTCCCCTGTTCCAGATCGGCGCGATCATCTCGATGACGGTGGTGATCCTCGTGATCATGACCGAGACGACGGCGGACATCCTGGCCGTCGGCGAGATCGTGGAAACGAAAGTCGACGCCCGCCGGGTGGGCGACGGTCTGCGCGCCGACATGCTCGCCACCACCGTGGCACCGGTATTCGGCACGTTCCCGGCCAGCGCGTTCGCTCAGAACGTCGGGCTGGTCGCGATCACCGGAATCAAGAGCAGATACGTTGTCGCGGCCGGAGGTTCGGTTCTGTTCGCTCTCGGACTGTTCCCCGTCCTGGGGCGACTGGTGGCGTCCGTGCCGCTGCCGGTCCTCGGCGGTGCGGGGATCGTCCTCTTCGGTTCGGTGGCCGCGAGCGGAATCCGGACCCTGTCCAAGGTGTCGTACGACGGCAACCTCAACCTGGTGATCGTCGCGGTGGCCCTCGGATTCGGGGTCATTCCGATCGCGGTGCCCGAATTCTACGCGGCCTTCCCGGAATGGGTCCACATCGTCTTCGACTCGGGAATCAGCGCGGCCAGCATCGTCGCGGTGCTGCTCAACATCCTGTTCAACGAGATCAAGGCCGGCAACCGGCCCACTCCCTCGGTGGTCTCGGCGGCGCCACCCGTCCTCGTCCACCCAGCCGAGGACTCGGAGCACCCGGCAGACACGGCGCGCACCTCCGCCGTGCGGAACGAATAAGCAGCCGGAACAGGCCACCCCCTGGTCGGGCGGTGCGGTCGCGACGCTACCGGTCCGCGACTGCACCGCCCTCCCTGCGAAGATCGAGCAGGCGCATCACCCGTGTCGCACTCACCCCGTGAACGAGGACGGAGAGGACGACGGTGAAGGCCACCGTCGACCACAACCATTTCTCGTCGTCCACGCCGGCTTCCGCAGCGGCGTAGGCGAGATAGTAGATCGATCCGATTCCGCGAACCCCGAAGAACGCGGTGACCCGGCGCTCGGGACCGGACATCTCCTCGCAGCCCAGCAGCGAAAGCCATCCCACCACCGGCCGGATGACGAACACGAGGGCTGTCGCGACGAGAACCCCGCCCCACGTCAGTCCGGTCAGCAGACCGGAGGTGAGTGCCACCCCCAGCAGGAGCAGAACGGCGAGGGTGAGCACGTGTTCGAGTTGCTCGATCAGGCTGTGCATCTCGGCGTGGTAGTCGTGGGCCCGCTCCGTCCGACGGATCGCGACCGCGCAGGCGAAGACGGCGAGAAAGCCGTATCCCCCGGCCAGTTCGGTGAGTCCGTACACGGCGAACGTGGCGGCGAGCGCGAAGATGGGTTCGCTGCGTTCGGCGAGGCGCATGTGTGTGATCGGGAAGCGGAAGACCGCGCGGCCGAACAGATCACCGGCAATCCACCCCAGGGCCGCGCCGATGACGACCTTGCCGATCAGCTCCCAGGCCACCCACTGCACGATCCACTGCTCGATCGGTCCCTTGCCGATCATGAACAGCGCCAGATACACGAACGGGAAAGCGAGAGCGTCGTTGAGCCCGGCCTCCGAGGTGAGCGCGAACCGGACCTCGTCGTCCTCCCGATGGGACTCGCCGCCCGAGGTGGGACCCTCCACCTGCACGTCGGACGCCAGAACCGGGTCGGTGGGCGCGAGGACGGCCCCGAGCAGGATCGCGACGGCGGGGGTCAGTGCCGCCACCCACCAGCCGAGCAGCGCGACAGCGGCGATTCCGAGAGGCATCGCGATGAGCAGCAGGCGCCACGTCGAATTCCACGTCCGCCAGCCCAGAGGCCTGTCGATCGCCAGTCCCACACCCATCAGGGCGACGATGACGCAGGTTTCACTCAGGTGCTCCGTCACAGCCGGATGCAGTGCCGGCGACAGGGTGTCCGTGCCCGACTCGCCGAGCAGCAGGCCGCCGCCGGCTCCGACCGCCAGGACGATCAGCGGCGCCGAGACGGCACGGTCCTGGAACAGGCGCGGAACGGTGGCCGCCAGCAGAAGAGCCAGTCCTGCCGTGAGATACACGAAATCGGTGTTCAGCGCGGTCCACCGCCTCCGCGTGGGGAAGATCCAGTCCGGTCGCCTCCGGTTACCCCCGTGCGCGAATCCGAACCAGCGCCGTCACCCCACCTCACCCCGCAGCAGGGACGCCATTCGTGCGTCGAACGCCACGAACAGCACCCGGGGGATTTCGGCGTCCGACTCACGGACGGCACCGACCGCCTGCCGGACGGCGTCGTCCGCGGGCCAGCCGTACACCCCGGACGAGATCAGCGGGAACGCGACGGACTGCGCGCCGAGATCGGAGGCCACCGCCAGGCTGCTGGTGTAGGCGCTGCGCAGGGTGGCCGACCGATCGTCCGACGCGGAGTACACGGGGCCGACCGTGTGGATCACCCATCGAGCCGGCAACCGGCCCGCCGTCGTCGCGACCGCCTGCCCCGCCGGGAGCCCGTCCTGCAGTGTGGTGGCCCGCAGCTGCCTGCATTCGGCGAGGATCTCGGGGCCACCGGCCCGGTGGATGGCGCCGTCCACGCCACCACCGCCGAGCAGACCGGAGTTGGCGGCGTTGACGATGGCGTCGACCTCGACCGTCGTGATGTCACCCTGCACTACCTCGATGGTGGTCATCACCCCATTATCGCCGCGAGCTCACCGCGACCCGCACGATCAGTCCGGCGACCAGCGCCCAGAACGYGGACCCGATGCCGAGGATGCTCACCCCCGACGCGGCGATCAGGAAGGTGACGACGGCGCCTTCCCGTTCGCGGACGTCGTCGAGGGCGGAGGCCAGTGCCCCGCCGAGGGTGCCGAGGAGCGCGAGACCGGCGACGGCCTCCACGACGCCCTCAGGTGCCGCGGCGATGAGCGTGGCCACCGCGGCGGAACAGGCGGCGAGCACCAGGTAGGCCCAGCCTGCCGTGAAGGCCGCGACCCAGCGCTTTTTGGGATCGGGGTGTGCGGACGGTGCGGCGGCGAGGGCGGCGCTGATGGCGGCGAGGTTGATGGCGTGTCCACCGGCGGGCGCGCCCACCAGGGTCCCGACTCCGGTCACCAGCATGGCCGGCCGCCACGGCACCCGGTAGCCGAACGAATTCATGACGGCGGTCCCGGGGATGTTCTGGGACGCCATCGTCACGATGTACAGCGGGATCGCGATCCCGATCATCGCCTGCCACGTCCAGGCCGGTGCGGTGACGTCGRGTCTCGGCAGGAGCGCGCTGGTGTCCAGCCCGTCGCTGCCGGAGGCGAGACCGATCGCGATCACCACTGCGGCGGCCCCGAACGCGGCCGGCACCGCCCACCGCGGCGAGTACCGCTGCAGGACCAGCCACACGAGAATCACGGGCGCGACGGCCAGCGGAGCGTCACGCAGCGCCAGCACCGGCGCCAGGCACAGCGGCAGCAGCACCCCCGCGAGCATCGCCTGCGCCAACGCCGAGGGGATGGCCGCGATGAGCCGTCCCAGCCGCGGCCACAGCCCCGTGAGGATCACCGCCGCCCCCACGACGACGAACGCCCCGACCGCCGCCGGCCAGCCGCCGCTCACCGTCCCCGCACCGGCGAGGAGAGCGGCGCCCGGCGTCGACCACGCCAGCGTGATCGGCATGCGGTAGTGCCGCGACATCCACAGCATGCCCAGTGCCTGCGTCACACACAACGCCAGCAGTCCCGACGCGGCCTGGGCGGAGTTCGCTCCCACCGCCGTCAGTCCGGTGAGGACGACCGCGAACGAACTGGTGAAGCCCACCAGGGCGGTGACGATTCCGGCGCTGATCGGCTGGGCGGCGGAATCGGGTGAGCGCACATCGCTGTCGGGCACAGACATAGGACGCGATTCTGCCCGACGCGTGGTCCCGGGGGATCCGTGGCATTAGGGTCGGCACGGTGAAACACGACGACGCCCCCGCACTGCCGACCGCCGCCGACTTCCCCGCCCTGTGGCCGGTGCCGACCCGTTGGGCCGACAACGACCACTACGGGCACGTCAACAACGTCACGTACTACTCGTACTTCGACACGGCCGTCAACGGCTGGCTGATCGCGACGACGGGCACCGACATCCGCGATCTGCCCGCCATCGGCGTGGTCGCCGAGACATCCTGCAAGTACGTCAGCGAGCTGACGTTCCCGGACCGTCTGCAGGTGGGGTTGTCCGTCGAGAAGCTGGGCACCCGGAGCATCGTGTATGCGCTCGCGATCTTCCGCGAGAACGACGACGCGCTCGAACTCGCGGCTCTCGGCCGTTTCGTGCACGTGTACGTGGACGCGAAGTCCCGGCGACCGGTGCCGATTCCTGCCGAAATCCGGAGCGCTGCAACCCTTCTGGTGGCGCCGGACGCCGTCTGAACGTCCGGCACGACCAGGCGGTTCAGCGCAGTCCCTCGGCCTCCGCCGTGGCCACCGCCCGGGCGATGATGCCGTCGATCAGCGCGACCGTGGGCGCACCGGTCTCGGCCTTGTTCCGGGGGTCGTCGATCACCCGGCGCAGGACGCCTTCGGCGATGATCGCCAACTTCCACAACGCCAGCACGTGCCAGTACCCGACATGCGTGACATCGCGTTTCGTGTGGTGGACGTAGGCCTCCACGAGGTCGGCCCGGGTGGGAAATCCCTCCAGAGTGGAGGCAGGGAACGGTCCGGCGTCCTCGTCGCCCGCCTCGGGCCAGTAGGCCAGCAATGCGCCGACGTCGGCGAGGGGGTCGCCCAGCGTGCACAGTTCCCAGTCGACCACTGCGACCACCTCACCTTCCTCGGGCGAGGTGATGACGTTGCTCAGGTGAAAATCACCGTGCACCAACGACAGTTCGGTCTGCTCCGGCATGTTGCGCTCGAGGATGCCCGCCAGGTCCTCGATCGCCGGGACGTCGCGGGTGCGGGACTTCTCCCACTGATCCGTCCAGCGCTTCAACTGCCTTGCCGCGTACGGCTTGTGACTGGCCAGATCCTCCAGCCCGGCATCTCCGAGATCGACCGCATGGATCTTCGCGAGAGCCTTCGGCATCGCCAGTCCGACGGCATTCCGCTGTTCGGGTGTCAGCTTCTTCGCCACGCCGATACTGTCGATCACCACCCCCGCGACGTAACTCATCAGCACGAGCGGCGCGTCCGTGACCTCCGGATCGTCGGTGAGCCCGAGGATCTTCGGCACCGGAACGTCGGATCCCTGCAGAGAGGACAGAATCCGATGTTCGCGGACCACGTCGTGCGCCGACGCGAGCAGATGTCCGAGCGGTGGCCGCCGCAGCACCCACCGACCACCACCCGCGTCGCTGACCGCGTACGTGAGATTCGACTGACCGTTCCCGATCCTCTCGAAGCTCAGCGGCGCGATCGCTCCCACGCCGAGTCCGGCAATCCACGCAGAAACGGCATCTTCGTTCAGCCCCACAGCATTCACGCGCTCGATGCTAACCGCTCGGAAGCCCGATGCGGAGGGAACCGGTCCGCACCGCAGGTCGCGGCCCTAGGGTGGCAACAGTGAGGCCGATTCGGCCGGAACTGGAGGGACCGACGTGGAAGTTTTCCTCATCGTGTGCGGCGTGCTCCTCGCCGTGAGTGCCGTCGCCGTGAGCATTCCCAAGCTGAGACTGAAGGGAACCGCGTGGACGGGGTTGCAATCCCGGGGCCTGAGCGGGCAACAGGTCCGGCTGATCGGCGTGGCGGAACTCGCCGGGGGTGTCGGCGTTCTCGTCGGCCTCTACTGGACCCCACTGGGAGTGATCGCGGCGGTGGCGCTGCTGATTCTCCTCTTGTGCGCAATCGGCTTTCACGTCCGGCACGGCGACTACGGCAACCCCGACACCCGGGCCGTCGCGATGCCCGCGGTGTACCTCGCGGTGCTGGCCGTCCTCGCCTCGATCGGGTTCGTGTTCGCGGGGTGATCCGGGTCCTCGGACCCTTGCAGCAACAACCTGGCGTCGGCTGTGTCCGAATTGATCATTAGACGCAGCATGACACCTCTGGACCCCCCGAAACTGGGCATTCTGCCCGAAGCCGGCGGTGCCACTTGCGCACTTCGCGTTCCCGTGGATGCTGTGAAGTAGGACACACACTTGTCCTACCGCAGTACCCGTCTCCTACGAACCCACAAGGTTCACGGACTCGACAACGCGAGGTGACCCCGATGGTCGACAAGATTGCCTATCCGGTCCAGCTCATCCAGCCGGACGGCCGACGGGTCTTCAGACCCGACTACACGAGCCTGGTCCGCGACATCGGACCCGACCAACTGCGCGGCCTCTACGAGGACCTCGTGGTCGCGCGTCGGATGGATGTCGAAGCGGTCGCCCTGCAACGCCAGGGCGAACTGGGACTCTGGGCCCCCATGCTCGGGCAGGAAGCCGCACAGGTCGGCTCCGCCCGCGCCCTCCGCCCCGACGACTACGCGTTCATCAGCTACCGCGAACACGCCGTCGCCTACTGCCGGGGCGTGGACCCGGGGGTGATGACCCGCATGTGGCGGGGATGCGCCCATTCCGCATGGGATCCGAGTGCCGTGAACGTGACGAATCCCGCGATCGTCGTCGGCTCCCAGGGGCTGCACGCCACCGGCTACGCCATGGGCGCCCACCTGGACGGCGCGGAGATCGCGACGATCGCCTATTTCGGCGACGGCGCCACCAGTCAGGGCGACCTCGCCGAGGCCCTCGGCTTCTCGATGAGCTTCAACGCGCCGGTCGTATTCTTCTGCCAGAACAACCAGTTCGCGATCAGCGAACCGGTCCACCTGCAGAGTCCCGTCCCCATCGCGCAGCGCGCCGCCGGTTACGGCATGCCCGCCCTCCGAGTGGACGGCAACGACGTTCTCGCGGTCCTCGCGGTCACCCGCCAGGCCACTCAGCGGGCGCGCGAAGGCAGTGGGCCGACGTTCATCGAGGCTGTCACGTACCGGATGGGCCCCCACACCACGTCGGACGATCCCACCCGCTATCGGGCGGCAGCCGAGACCGAGGTCTGGAAGGCCCGCGACCCGATCGACCGGGTGAGGCACCTCCTCGACCGGGAGGGCCTGCTCCACGACACGTTCCTCGCCGGGGTGCAGGCCACCGCCGACGACGTCGCGGCGCGACTGCGGTCCGGGACCATCGGCGCTCCCGATCCGGAGCCGCTCGACCTGTTCGAGCACGTGTATTCCACCGCCCACCCACTCATCGACGAGGAACGCGAGCAGTACGCCGCGTACCTCGCGGGCTTCGCAGGCATCGAGGAGGCACTGTCATGACCACCACCACACTGTCGCTCGGCGCCGCACTCAACGCAGGCCTCCGGCGCGCCCTCGAACACGACCGCAAGGTCGTGATCATGGGTGAGGACGTCGGACGCCTCGGCGGGGTCTTCCGCGTCACCGACACCCTGCAGAAGGATTTCGGCGACAACCGCGTCATCGACACCCCCCTCGCCGAGTCCGGCATCATCGGCGCCGCGTTCGGCATGGCCCTGCGCGGCTACCGGCCCGTCTGCGAGATCCAGTTCGACGGCTTCGTCTACCCCGCGTTCGACCAGATCGTGTCCCAGGTGGCCAAGATTCACTACCGCACGCAGGGCCGGGTCACCGCGCCCCTCACGATCCGGATCCCGTACGGCGGCGGCATCGGCGCGGTCGAGCACCATTCGGAGTCGCCGGAGGCCTACTTCGCTCACACCGCCGGACTGCGCGTCGTGACTCCCAGCAACCCGGCGGACGCGTTCCACATGATCCAGCAGTCCGTCGCGGCGGACGACCCGGTGGTGTTCTTCGAACCGAAGCGGCGGTACTGGGACAAGGCCGAGTTCGACGTGGACGCCGAACCGGACCTGCCACTGCACCGGGCCCGGGTGACCAGGGAGGGCACGGACGCCACCATCGTCGCGTACGGTTCCGTCGTGCCGACGGCCCTGTCGGCCGCGTCCATCGCCGCCGACGAGGGGCACTCCCTCGAGGTGATCGACCTGCGCTCCCTCGCGCCGATCGACTTCGACACCATCGAGGAGTCGGTTCGCAAGACCGGAAGACTCGTCGTCGCGCACGAGGCGTCGACGTTCCTCGGCCTGGGCGCGGAGATCGCCGCCCGCATTTCCGAGCGGTGCTTCTACCAGCTGGACGCGCCGGTCCTGAGGGTCGGCGGATTCGACGTTCCGTATCCCCCGGCGAAACTGGAACTGCACCATCTGCCGGACGCCGACCGCCTGCTCGACGCGGTCGATCGCAGCCTCGCGGCCTGATCGCACCCATCGGAGGAAGGAGCCGTCCGTTGGCGCAGGAATTCCGCCTACCCGATCTCGGTGAGGGGCTGACGGAGGCCGAGCTGGTCTCCTGGGCCGTCGAGGTGGGCCAGACGATCGAACTCAATCAGGTGATCGGAGAGGTCGAGACAGCGAAGGCGCTCGTCGAGTTGCCTTCGCCGTACGCGGGTGTCGTGGAGGAACTGCTGGTTCCGGCTGGCGCGACAGTGCCGGTCGGGACGCCGATCATCCGGATCGCGACGGATGCGGCCACCGAGGAACCTCCCGCGCGCACGCCGGTTCTGGTGGGGTACGGGCCCGAGGCCGCCGCCGAGAGCAAACGGGCCCGGCGGAAGCTGGCGACCGCTCCGGAAACCGGCACGTCCGGCCCGGACCGTCGGCGCCCCGATGCCTCGCCGGCAGCCCGGGCGGCCGCACGTGAACTCGGGGTCGAGCTCGCCGCTGTCGCGGGGACGGGGCCGTCCGGCGCCGTCACCCGGAACGACGTCGAATCCCACGCGGGTTCGGCCGGGCAGTCCGTGCCGTCGACACCGGGCTCGCCGGAGCCGCCGGAG
>NZ_JBFUGT010000156.1:0-14628 GCF_056402775.1 Rhodococcus sp. P3_B8 | reverse complement strand
GCTGCAGGTCGAGTCCGAACACGGTGGCTCCGGCGTCGGCGAGACGCTTGGCGGTGGCGGCGCCGAGGCCCGAGGCCGCTCCGGTGACCAGTGCGGCGGAATCTACAATATTCACAGTGCTTCCCCTGCTCGGAAAATGTGGAGGGCGTTCTTCGTGTTCAGCTGTTGCTAATTCGGTGCTGCGCGKCGTGGCGACTCGAGGATTATGGCGATTCCCTGCCCGCCGCCTCCGCATAACGCGGCAGCTCCTAGACCGCCTCCTCGGTGCCGAAGTGCGTGCATGAGCGTGAGAGTCACTCTCGCGCCCGACATGCCGACTGGATGACCGAGTGCGATCGCACCGCCATTGATGTTGACCAACTCGTCGGTGATTCCGAGGTCGCGCATGGATGCGATCGCGACGCTTGCGAATGCCTCGTTGACTTCAATGAGGTCGAGGTCTGTCAAGGTGATTGTCTTGCTTCGTCGGATCGCTTCGGCGATGGCGTTCGAGGGCTGGTGTAGTAGCGAGGTGTCTGGGCCCGCGACCAGTGCGTGTGACCTGATCTCAGCCAGCCACTCGATGTTTCGCGCCTGGGCCAGCTCTTTTTGCATGATGACCAATGCGCAAGCGCCATCCGACAATTGAGATGAGGAGCCTGCCGTTGTGGTGCCGTCGGCGGCGAAGGCCGGTTTCAGGCGTGCGAGTGACTCCGGCGTGGTGTCCGGCCGAATTCCTTCGTCGGCTGTGATCGTAGTGTTTCCCCGTCGTGATGAAATTTCGACGGGGACGATCTCAGTTGCGAAGGTGGAATTTGCCGTCGCCGCCGCGGCACGCCGGTGTGATTGTGCAGCAAAGGCATCGAGCTCGACCCGGGTGAAGGATTCCGCTGCTTGGTACCGCTCTGTCGCCGCGCCCATTGACATTTGATCGAACGCGCAGGTCAACGCGTCCCGGTCCAGGGCGTCTTCGAGAGGGTGCGGGCCATACCGGTAGCCTTTGCGCGCGCCTCGCGCGAGGTAGGGGGCGTTGGACATCGATTCCATTCCGCCGGCAACGACGACATCGGCGTCTCCTGAGCGGATCAGGTGGTCAGCAGAGATGATGGCTTGCAGACCGGAAAGGCACAGGTTGTTCACGGTGGTTGCGGGCACTGTCATCGGTAGCCCCGCGGCCACTGCGGACTGCCTCGCGGGGTTCGGCCCCACCCCCGCTTGCACCACGGTGCCCATGATGACGCTGTCGACGTCGTTGGCGACGACCCCCGCGCGCTGCACAGCGGCGGCGATGGCATGTGAACCGAGTTCCACTGCCGTGAGTGGGCTCAGCGCTCCACCAAGTTTCCCGATCGGGGTGCGGGCACCGGCGACGATGACACTTGCGGACACTACGGATCTCCTCGATATCAGGATGGTTGATCGGACTGGGTGGCGTGCTTGCGGAGTTCGCGGGTCGCCAGCACCATGCGGTGAACCTCGTCGGCACCGTCGATGAAGCGCATGGTGCGGGCCTGGGCCCAGAGCATCGCCAGCGGGTGATCCTGTGTCATTCCACCGGCGCCGTGGACTTGGATCGCCTTGTCGAGGACCCAGCCGACCGCGTCGGGGGCCGCGACCTTGATCGCGGAAATCTCGGTTCGCGCCTCCCGCGCACCCACGGTGTCGATCAGCCATGCAGTTCGGAGGACGAACAGGCGGAGCTGGTCGATCTTGACGCGTGACTCGGCAATCCAATGCTGGACGATCCCCTGATCAGCGAGTCGTTTGCCGAACGCGGTCCGCTCGTCCGCTCTGCGGCACATCAACTCGATGGCGCGCTCGGCCATTCCGATCATGCGCATGCAGTGGTGAATTCGGCCGGGACCGAGTCGGGCCTGGGCGAGTGCCTGCCCGCGCCCGCGTTCACCGAGCAGGTGCCGCTTGGGCACACGAACGTCGTCGAAGCGGACTTCTGCATGCCCACCGTGGGCTCCGTGCGTGAAGCCAAACATCGACAGCCCCCGAACGAAGGTCAGGCCCGGTGTGTCTCGGGGCACGAGTACCAGACTGTGTCGCGAGCGAGGATCCGCGTCCGGGTCGGACACGCCCATCACTACCAAAAGCTGACAGTCACTGCTCATGGCGCCGGTCGACCACCACTTTCGGCCATCGATCTTCCAGTGATCGCCCTCGTCGGTGATGGTCGTGGTCAGATTCGACGGATCCGATGATGAGACGTCGGGCTCGGTCATGCAATAGGCAGATCGGATGGTGCCGTCAAGCAAGGGCTCGAGCCACCGTTGCTGCTGCTCGTCGGTGCCGAACAGGCTGAGCAGTTCCATGTTTCCGGTGTCGGGAGGATTGCAGTTGAACGCTTCCGGAGCCACCTCCGGACTCCACCCGGTCAGTTCGGCGATCGGGGCGTACTGCAGGTTGGACAGTCCGGCGCCGCGCGGATCATGTGGGAGGAACAGGTTCCACAGGCCCTGCGCTTTGGCTTCCTTCTTCAGATCCGCCATGATCGCCGGTCGTTCCCACTGCAGGTCCCCGGCGGCGGGATCGTCGTGGAAGTGCTTTTCGGCGGGGAAGACGAACTCTTCCATGAATGCCGAGACCCGATCGCACATCTGCTGGGTGGTCGAGTCGAAGGTGAACTCCATGTCAGTCCTTGGTCCTTGTATTCACGGTAGGGGCGGTAGGTCAGGGAAGGGCCGCGAAGCCCCGCTCCGCGAGCGGCTGGACCATCGAACCGATGTCGTCGAACCCATCGCCCACCGTCTCGCCGTTGACGAAACGAAGATGGATGCCCTCCAAGATGACGGCCATCTTGTAGAAAGCGAAGCTCGAGTACCAGCCCAACTCGCTGACATCGAATCCGGTGGTCCGTGCGTAGCGCTCGACGAGGTCGTCGAAGGAGGGGTATCCGGGGTGCGTCGACGGAGTGCCGGCAATGGGGTTGGTGATGCCCTCCCATCCGGACCAGAACAGGTGCACCAAGCCGAGATCGGTGAGGGGGTCACCGAGAGTAGACATCTCCCAATCGAGCACGGCGGCGATCGTTGGCTGCTCGCCGATCCGCGCAATCATATTGTCGAAGCGGAAGTCACCGTGGACGATCGAGGCCTCGGAATGCTGCGGCAGCCGCTCGCCGAGCCGCCTTCCCAGCTCTTCGAGCACCGGTAGCTCTCGGGATTTCGACGCGGCGAGTTGCTTCCGCCAGCGTCGCACCTGCCGCTCGAGGAAGCCCGCCGGCCGACCGAACGTGGTCAGGCCGAGCGAGTCGTAGTCGCGAGTGTGCAGCGCCGAGAGGCAGTCGATGTACTGGTAGGACAGGGCCGTGCGTTGGGTCGGGTCGACCTCGCTGAAGTCGCTGTCCGTGCGAAGGACCTCGCCGTCGATCTTGTCCATGATGTAGAAGCTTCCCCCCGCATCCGGTGCGGCATCGTCGGCGTACACGATGCGCGGAACCGGAACAGGGCTGTTGGCCAGTGCCCGCTGCACGGCGACCTCACGCTGCATATCGTGTGCGGTTTCGAGGCGGTGCCCGATCGGCGGCCGGCGCAGGATCCACTTCCGGTTCGAGCTGGCGAGCTCGAACGTCAAGTTCGATCGCCCACCGGCGAGCAGACGTACCGCGAGTTCGTCGGAGGGATCCAGTTCGAAGAGTTCCTCGAGCTTGCTCCGCACGTGGGCGAGATTGAAGGGCGCGGATCGCGCGATCTCGTCGACCTGGTTCATAGGTTCCTCAATATCGTTAGCAATATGGGTGTTTCAGGGGTTGGCGACGATGCCCGTGCCCACGGGAAGCTCGTTCCGAACGAGGATCTTCACGTGGTCGATCGTGCCCGCGGTCGGCCTGAGTGCCGCGAATACGTCGTGGACCGCGTCGAGGCTGGCGTACCCGGTCACCATGAGAGACGGGTTGAACCGCCCGGTGACGAGGTGGTCGAACGTCCGCTCGAATGCTTCGTAGGTCTGTTCGCCTCGTCCGGGTCCACCGACAAACTCGAGGGAGACATTCTTCAGGATTCCGGTGACCGGGCGGATTGTCTCCGGGCGCATCGCCGAGCCGACGATTATTATCCGTGTGTACTTCGGCGCGGAGGTCATCAGCTTTCGGAGGATGTCCTTGGCGCCGGAGGCTTCGAAGACGAACGTCTCAGCGGTGGAGTCAGTTTCGTTTTTCAGCGCCTCCATAGGGTCCGTCTGCAATGGATCGACTGCCACGTCGGCGCCATATGCGAGCGCAAGCTCTCGGCGCCGAGCAGATGGATCCGAAGCGACGATCGGGTGTATTCCACGCACCGCGAGTTCGATGACCGATCCAAGCCCAACCGGACCGCAGCCAGTCACCACCGCAGCCGCCCCTGACCGAATTCCCGAGCGCAGCACTGCGTTGACGCCTGTGGCGAGCGGCTCTGTCACAGCCGCCGTGATGGGATCGATGCCTTCCGGGATCTTCAGATGCCCGCCCGCTTGAACGACTGTTCTTTCGGCGAGAGCTCCCGGAGAGGTATCGCAGTAGCCGACCGTGTGGGTCGTTCCATCGGCCGTCACGATCCACGGGAGAGCGACGATGCGGTCCCCGACGTCGTAGTCAGTGACGTCGGGGCCGAGCTCGAGTATCCGGGCTGTGAATTCGTGGCCCAAGACGACGTCGCGGCGCGGATCGAACACTTCTCCGAGAACGTCGGCCTCGAGATGTGCGGCGAGAAAGTCGTCGGTGTGTTGCCATGCCGACAGATCACTGCCACACACACCTGCGGCGAGGGGCTCGACGAGAAGCTGGCCGGGACCAGCTACCGGTTCTGCAACGTCAGTCGCGATGATGGTCCCCTGCCGAAGAACGACAGCCTTCATCGGTTCCCTCCTACCACGTCACTGTTCGCCATCAGCCCTCCGAAGGCCAGTTCTCGAGAGTCTTCTGGACACTGATCAGGGCACGCAATGCCTCGGCGCCGTCAAAGGCACGGTGGTCGAAGGTCAGCCCGAGGCGAGCGATCGGGCGAATGGTCAGTAGCTCAGAGGTGCCGTCGGCGCTTCTGCGGGCGACGGGTGTGCGGACGATTGCCGGGACTCCGAGCGAGGCAACCTGCGGCTTCGTGAGAATGGGGGTCGACACGACCCCGCCGACGCTGCCGGAGTTGCTGATGGTGATCGTTCCGCCGGCGAGATCTTCCGGTCGTCCTGTGCCGTTGGCGAGAGCGGCGCTTGTCCTGGCAATGGCATCGGCCAGCTCGGTGAGGGACAAGGACTGTGCATCACGAATAACCGGAACCAGAAGACCGTCCGGCGTGTCTACGGCGAGGCCCAGGTTGACTGTCTGCCATTGCAGCAGGTGGGTATCTGTGAAGGTGGCGTTGACGACAGGGTGCTCAGCAATTGCCTGGCAGAGCGCGACGGCAATGAAGGGAAGGTAGCTGAGCTTGGCTTCCCCGCGCGAGGCGCGATCACGATTCAGCTTGGCGCGGGCAACAGCGACCGCGGAGAAGTCGACATCGACCTGCGCGGTGAGCTGGGGTGCGGTGTTCCACGATTCCGTGAGATTCTTGGCGATCGCGCGCCGCAGCCTGGTGTGCTCCGTTGCCGAGTACGCGACGTCCTCGTATCCCGCGGGCACCGTGGGTGTTGATTGTTGTGACTGGAGAAACCCACTCTTGCTTGCGAGTTCACCTGCAGACCGGTGGTCCTGAGCTGCTGCCAGGCTGCCTCGGCGTGCCCCTGCAGGTGGCCGGTTGACCGGTGAGAACCATGATGCAGCGAGAACGAGGGAGTCGGTCGGGGGCTTCGATTCTTCGAATACCACCGCCGGGGTGCCCTGTGAGCCTGTCACTGGGGTCGCCACTGTCGCCGGCGAAGGTGAAGCGGCCGGCGATGGCGCAACTGCGACATCGCCACCCTGTTCGCCGCTCGCGGCCGCAATCGCGCGGGCCACCTGGTCCGGGTCACTGTCGACCGGGGCGAATCGTGCGATGACGTCGCCCACCGGAACTTCTTGCTCAATCGAGGCGACGTAGCTGATCAAGATACCCGATTCGGGTGACTCCACTTCGGTGTCGACCTTGTCGGTCGATACCTCACACAAGGCATCGCCTTCGTTGACTTCCTCGCCCGGCTTGATCAACCATTCGGTCAGTAGGGCGAATTCCACGGAACCCATGTGGGGCATGTGGATATCGGTAAGTTCGAGCATAGTGAGAACGTCCTCGTTTTCGAAAGGTCAGTCGCGGACTAGGTGTCGGGCCGTCTCGACGATGTCGGAGACACTCGGGAAGCAGTGATCCTCGAGGAATCGGCTCGCGGGAATCGGTGCGTCGACTGAACCGAGCCGTGCAATCGGCGCTTCAAGCCAGTAGAAGCACCGCTCCTGGATCAGTGCCGCGATCTCGGCACCCGGACCAGCCGTTCGGGGAGCTTCGTGCACGATCATCGCCCGACCTGTCTTGACAACAGAGTTGATGATCGTCTCGCGGTCGAGGGGCACCAACGTCTGGAGGTCGACTACCTCGAGCTCAATTCCCTCCGATGCCAGTACCGTCGCAGCTTCCAGTGCCCGCGGCACCATGCAGCCGTAGCTGATGACGCTGACCGTCGATCCCTCGCGTGCGATGGTGGCCTTGCCGAGGGGCAGCACGTACTCCGGATCGGTGAACACCTCACCGCGCTTGAAGTTGAGTTGCTTGCTCGGGTAGTAGAGCACCGGGTTGGGGTCGCGGATAGCCGCCTTGAGGAGCGCCTTCGCGTTTGCCGGGTTGGACGGTACGACTGCCTTCAGACCGGGGAAGTGCATCGGCAGCATTTCCATGGATCCCGAATGCTCCGGGCCCGCACCGCCGCTCGGCCCGATCGGCATGATAATGACGGCCGGCAACTCGAATTGACCACCGTGCATGTGCCGCCACTTGCCGAGCTTCTGGAAAATCTCGTCGCCGGCAATCAAGCTGAAATCTGCGAATCCAAGCTGGACGATCGGCCGCATGCCGGTCATCGCTGCTCCGGCGGCCGCGCCCACCATGAACGCTTCGGTGATTCCGGTGTTCCGGATCCGGCTAAGCCCGAACTCTTCGACGAGGCCACGGGTGCCGCCGAAGAAGCCGCCGGAAGCAATGTCCTGCCCCATCAGAAAGACCGAGTCATCACGCCGCATCTCTTCAGCGATCGCGGCGCCCTGTGCAGCCTCGTAGCTGAGAACGGTCGTAGATCCAGGAGCGTTGGCGGGTGCGGGTGTCGTGGTGGTCATGCGAACACGTCCTTGAGGATGACGGAGGGATCAGGCAGCGGAGCGGCTTCGGCTTCGAGAAGCGCTTGCGCCACCTCGGACTTCGCGTCTGCGATGATGCGATCGGCCGTGGCCGAGTCGATTCGCTTACGCATGACTTCCAACGGATCCGTATACGTGGAGAGGAAGTCGGCAGGCCGATACTTCTGAGCGTCACCTTCCCAGTGGCCCCCGACACGGGTGACGACAGCTTCGATCAGGGAGGGACCCTGGCCGGCCCGGGCCCTATCGATCGCGTCCTTCACGGCAAGGTAGACCTCGACGGCATCATGGCCGTCTACGCGGACTCCCGGGATGCCGTATGCGGATGCGCGCTCGGCGATCGTTTTGGTCGGGCTGACGGAGTCGAACGTGGTCGACACGGAGATCCCGTTGTTCTCGCAGAAGTAGACCAAGGGCAGGCGCCATCGTGCAGCTTCGAGCAGGCTTTCGTGGAAGGTGCCGCGCGCGGCTGTCCCGTCACCGAAGTCCGCGAGGGCAATCTGATCGGTTCCGCGCATCTGCGCCGAGAGGGCCGCGCCGGCCGCTACCGGATAGACCGACCCCAGTGTTGCGCCCTCGCCCATGATTCCGAGGGCCGGATCGGCCCAGTGGGGCACGCCGGCGCCTTTACCGCCGGTCGAGCCGGTTACCTTACCGAGGAGATCGCCGATGATCGGTGCGAGACCCATTCCCCTTGCGAGCGGCCACGTCGCTCCTCGACCTTGGTAAAAGAGGTAGTCGTCGGGGGCCATCGCCGCGACAGCGCCCGCCACGGCGCCTTCCTGCCCCTTGCCTGGATGCCAGAATCCCGCGAAGCCGTGATCCCGAATGTGCACAGATACCGCGTCCTCGACGGCGCGGGCTCGGGCGATGACGGTGAACATTTCCAGCAGCAGTTCCGTGCTCACCGTCGGTGATACGGAAGCTTCCGGCCGGTGCTCGCTGTGCGGCGACGCCATCGTGGCCTCCTTTTGCGTAGTTCGTGAGAGATACCGGATTGGTGGCACCTCTTGTTTTCTCGACACAGCACGTCCACAAGACGTCTGTGTCTGCAGTCACAGATCAGAGTAAGTGGATCGAGTGATTCAATCAAGTGCGGAATTTCTCAGGATCGCTGCGTCCCCCTCTCGCACCCTTTGAAAAGTGCTCATGAGCTGCAGAAATACCGGCGTGTGGATCACACGATATGATCACCTAGCCCACCAACGAAAGGCGAAACCGTGCCTCGATCCAATCCGCGCGATGGAGCGGCCACCCGGCGTGCACTCATCGACGCGGCGACCAAACTGTTTGCCTCGGAGGGCGTCGAGAAGGTGTCCATTCGGGCCATCAACGCCGAAGCGGGGCTCGGAGCAGCGTCGGCTCACTATCACTTCGGATCCAAGGATGCGATCCTCGATGCGGTACTGATCGATGCCGGCGCCGACGTGCTCGCTCACATTCACGCGCTCACGACAGCCATGGTCGACTCAGGGGCAACGCCGAATGCCAAGCAGATCGTCAACCTCCTCGCTATCCCCTACCGGAAGTACCTCGGAGAAGATCCCGACAAGGGCGTGCGGTGGCTGACCATCTGCGGCCAACTGAGCCTGGCGAACGACCCGCGCCTGTTTCCGGTCGAAGACGACACTGCGAAGTTGCTTCGCAAATTGCTCGAACGCGCGTACCCGCACGCAGACGACAACAGCCTCGAACTCAACTGGTCCCTGACGGTCAATACCCTGATCGTGATGGCCGCCCGATGGTCCGACGCCAGCGGTGCCCAATCACGCGCCCTGTCGGACGAGAAGTTTGACGTGCTTGTCGACTTCGTGGCCGGCGGGCTGGAGACCCTGATGAGCGACGGCAAGGCCTGAGCCATTCGCCTATCTTCGACGGGCCTCTGAACGCCACAATCGACCCGGCTGACTGGGCGTCGTCGAACGCGGCACGGGCATGAACGTATTTTCTTGGTAGTCCCCCATGCGCCGTCGCCGGCCGTCCGACCCCCACACCGACCTGGCGGCTGGTCGAGAGCACGGAAGCGCCACCTGCATGCGCCTCTAGCTGGGCACCACTGCGACACGACAGGGAATCCCGCACGGTCTGTTTAGTGGATCACTTGACAGAATCGATCGCTCCATCTTACTGTGCCTCACATCACAAACTTGAGCGACGCTGATCCCTCGACCGCTGCGCACCTCCCCGCGCATCAGCGTCCCACCTTTCCCGTCAGAGAAATGCAGGAAGCAAGATGACCGCTACACCCACGGACGGTGCGTCGCAGGAGACGCTCGATAATGACACGATGTTGCCACCCGAAGGCGTCGGACACAGATCGACTGCTGGATGGATCGGCGTCCTCGTCATCCTGGTACTTCTCTCGGAAGAAGTTGCCTATGCATTCAATCTGGTCACGCCAGCCCTGCCGAACATGGCAGCAACATTTCAGACACCCCATATAGCCTGGGTATCAACACTATTCACTCTGACCGGCGCGATCAGCGCCCCACTCGTAGGTAAGCTTGCCGATCGTGACGGCAAGAAGAAGTGGCTGCTCATCACGACCGGTTGTATGGCGCTCGGGTCACTGATCGTCGCTCTTGCCCCGACCTTCCCCATCGTGTTGATCGGGCGCGCCGTCGAAGGCTTCGGCCTTGCCATTGTCCCCATCGTGTACTCGCTGATGCGTGACATCTTCCCGAAGCGAATGCTCGCCGTGGCCGTCAGTCTGGCGACAGCCGGTATCGGCGTCACCACAATCACCGGACCGATCTTCGCCGGACTGCTCATCGACAACTTCGGCTACCAGGGCGTCTTCTTCGCGCTCGCAATCTTCCCCCTGATTATCGGCGCCCTGGTCCTCCTTGTCGTCCCAGAGTCCCCGATCCGTGTCTCCACCCAGATCGACTGGACCGGCGGCTTACTTCTGGGCGCAACCATCGCTGTCGTTCTGTTCGGGATCGGCGAGGGCGGCACATGGGGTTGGACGTCGTGGAAGACCCTGTTGTGTGGCGCACTTGCAATAGCGGCCTTCATCGTTTGGATTCAGCACGCCAAGCGGTCCGACCACCCACTGATCGACCTGTCGGTTTTGCGCGGCCGCCCCATCGTCACTACCTTGATCACCCAGTTCACCGGCCAAGCCGTCATTGCCTTGCAGTTCGTCCTGTTGTCGTTCATCGTGCAAACCCCCATTGCACTCGGGCTGACATACGGACTCGGCGAGACCGCCGGTTTCATGGCGCGGATCACCACCCCTGCAGGTGTCGCCTCCGTGTTGATGGGGCTCCTCGTGGGATATCTCGCCGAACGTCGTGGAGCGCGCCTGCCGAACTGGATCGGATTCGCCTTGATGGCTGCTGGTTCCCTGTTCCTCGCGTTCTCGCACAAGGAGTTCGTCCCCATCCTTGTCGGCTACCTCATCTACGCATTTGGCGGAGGTCTGATCAGCGCGGCAATCCCCAATCTCGTCATCGCCGCAACACCCGTACGACTTCAGACAGTTACCGCCAGCACGGTCAACGTGGTCGGATCCTTGGGAAGCGCTGTTGCAGTGCAGATCGGATTCGCGATATTGGCCCTCAATGTCGCCACGGTGGTCGACGGATCGCCAATCTACGGTGGCAGCGGCTTCACAACGGTATACGTCCTTGCGGCCGCGCTCGCGGTAATCGGCCTTATCGCAACGCTACTCATGCCTCACGGTCGCAAATCGCAATCCACGGAAGCGCTGACCTAAGGCCTGTCGATCCCACGGTCGTGCGGAGCTCCCGCGAGCTTCCGCACGACCGGGTGTCGTCGTATCCCTCACTTCTTCATCCATGAAATCCGAACAAGAGTTGCAGGATCAGATCACCCGTGTCCTCACACTATGACGTCGTTGTCCTCGGAGCCGGTCCCGGTGGGTACGTCGCTGCTATCCGCGCGGCACAGCTGGGATTGAGCACCGCCATCATCGAGCAGAAGTACTGGGGCGGTGTGTGCCTGAACGTCGGCTGCATCCCCTCCAAGGCACTTCTCCGCAATGCCGAACTTGCGCATCTCTTCRCAAAAGAGGCCAAGACGTTCGGCATCTCGGGAGAGGCGTCCTTCGATTTCGGCGCCGCCTACGACCGCAGCCGCAAGGTCGCGGACGGGCGTGTCAAGGGCGTTCACTTCTTGATGAAGAAGAACAAGATCACCGAGTACGACGGCAAGGGGTCGTTCACCGACGCCAACACCCTCTCGGTCGAGCTGTCCAAGGGCGGGACGGAGACGGTGACGTTCGACAACGCCATCATCGCCACCGGTTCCACCACCAAGCTGCTGCCGGGCACCTCGCTCAGCGAGAACGTGGTCACCTACGAGGAGCAGATCCTCACCCGCGATCTCCCGGAGTCGATCCTCATCGTCGGTGCCGGCGCGATCGGCATGGAGTTCGGGTACGTCCTGAAGAACTACGGAGTGGACGTCACGATCGTCGAGTTCCTCGACCGTGCGCTGCCCAACGAGGACGCGGACGTCTCCAAGGAGATCGAGAAGCAGTACAAGAAGCTCGGYGTCACGATCAAGACCGGTGCCGCCGTCCAGAGCATCGACGACGACGGCAGCAAGGTCACCGTCTCGATCAAGAACAACAAGTCCGGCGACATCGAGACCGTCGTGGTCGACAAGGTGATGCAGTCGGTCGGATTCGCGCCCCGCGTCGAGGGCTWCGGCCTCGAGAAGACCGGCGTGCAGCTCGATCGTGGTGCGATCGGTATCACCGACACGATGCAGACGTCGGTGCCGCACATCTACGCCATCGGTGACGTSACGATGAAGCTGCAGCTGGCGCACGTCGCCGAGGCGCAGGGCGTCGTGGCCGCCGAGACGATCGCCGGCGTCGAGACGCTGCCGATCGAGGACTACCGGATGATGCCGCGGGCCACGTTCTGCCAGCCGCAGGTCGCGAGCTTCGGTCTGACCGAGCAGCAGGCCAAGGACGAGGGGTACGACGTGAAGGTCGCGACGTTCCCGTTCACCGCCAACGGCAAGGCGCACGGCCTCGGTGACCCGACCGGTTTCGTCAAGCTGATCGCCGACAAGAAGTACGGCGAACTGCTCGGCGGACACCTCATCGGCCCCGACGTCTCCGAGCTGCTGCCCGAGCTGACCCTCGCGCAGAAGTGGGACCTCACCGTCAACGAGCTGGCCCGCAACGTGCACACGCACCCGACGCTCAGCGAAGCCCTGCAGGAGGCCATCCACGGTCTCGCCGGGCACATGATCAACTTCTGACCCGAACACCGAGAGGGCCCGCACAGTCTCTGTGCGGGCCCTTCTCGTTTCTCACCGGGTTGCTTCCGCGATCCGATGGCGAACTGCCCGTTCCGGTGGCATCGTGGGGAAGATGACCATGCCGGACAGCACGCCAGAAGGATCCGAGGGCGAGTACAGCCTGGACGAAGAGGACCAGTTGCAGCCGGAAGACACGTTGGTCGACCGAGGTGTGGACGACGTTCTCGACGAGGGCTATTCGCCTCCGGAGAGGCCGCTCGGGCTCGACGCGTACGGGACGACGGCCGCCGAGCAGCGCGAGGGTGAGACCCTCGATCAGCGGCTCGCGGAGGAGGAGCCGGACCCGGCTCTGGAAGACGACGACAACGCGGAGATCCTCGACGACAACGAGGTCGGGCGGCTGCGGTCGGGCCGGCTCGTCGCGGAGGACGAGGGTGTGGGCGAGGACGAGGAGAAGGACCTCGTGGCGTCCGACATCGGCATCGACGGGGGAGCGGCGTCGGCCGAAGAGGCCGCGGTCCACATCGTCGACGAGGAAACCGAACTCGACGAACTCAGCTGACGCCGCGTCCGGCGTCGTACTTCTCCTGTGCTGCCTGAACGTCGGGGACGCGCGATTCGACCAGTTCGATCAGGCCGATGAGGCGTGAACCGACCTCGGCGCCGAGCGGTGTCAGGCTGTATTCGACTTTGGGTGGAATGGCCTCGAGCACCTCTCGAACGACGAGGCCGTCTCGTTCGAGGGCCTGCAACGTCTGCGACAGCATGCGCTCGCTGACGCCGTCGACGCGTCGGCGGAGTGCGCTGAATCGGTAGTTCCCCTCGGTCAGCGCCGCGAGTGCGAGCACCCCCCAGCGACCGGTGATGGTCTGCAGGGTCTCGCGCGACGCGCAGTTGCGTGCAAAGACGTCGGCCTCGAGGGTGGGGTCCTCGGCTTCCTGTGCTGGCTGTGCGAGCTCGGACATGCGTCCAGCCTACCCCACATGAAGGAAGTGCTTACCGAAACATTTGCACTTACGAAAAATTAGTGCATGATGGAAAGTGAGCTTGAAAAGTCAACTCGCCCCCTCATGCGCTAGGAGTTCGTCATGACCATCGCCGTCACAGGAGCAACCGGACACCTCGGTCGACTCGTCGTCGAGGCACTGCTCGACAAGGGCACCCCCGCGGGCGACATCGTCGCCGTCGTCCGCACCCCGGCCAAGGCCGCGGACCTCGCCGACAAGGGCGTGGAGATCAGGCAGGCGGAGTACGGTGATCGCGCCGCACTCGAGTCGGCCTTCGCCGGCGTCGACAAGCTGCTGCTCGTCTCCGGCAGCGAGGTCGGTCAGCGGGTTGCCCAGCACACCAACGTCATCGACGCCGCGAAGACCGCCGGGGTCGGATTCGTCGCGTACACCAGCGTCCTCGACGCGCAGAACAGCCCGATCGGATTGGCCGTCGAACACCGCGCCACGGAGGACCGGCTGACGCAGTCCGGAATCGACTTCGCGCTGCTCCGCAACGGCTGGTACTGGGAGAACTACCTCGGCAGCATTCCCGCCGCGGCCGAGACCGGTGCGCTGTTCGGCAGTGCCGGAACGGGTGTCGTCGCCGCTGCCGCCCGCAAGGACTACGCCGAGGCCGCCGCCGCGGTCCTCCTCGCCGACGGGCAGGCAGGCAAGGTGTACGAGCTCGGTGGCGACGAGCGCCTGACGTACAGCGAACTGGCGGAGGTCATCTCCTCCGTCCTCGGAAAGTCGGTGTCGTACAAGGATCTTCCGCAGGCCGAGTACGCCGCGGTGCTCGAGGGGGCCGGACTGCCCGCACCGATCGCGAGCATGCTCGCCGACTCCGATGCGGGAGTCGCGGTCGGCGCCCTCGACACCGGGAGCGGCGACCTGCAGAAGCTGATCGGGCGCAACTCGACTCGCGCCGCCGCCGTCCTTGCCGTGAGTACTTATTAACCGCGGGCGGTTGACAAGTACTCACGGGTGTAGGCAACCCAACTGCCGAACTCGGTGATATCCGTGGCCCCGTCGACCGCGTCGTGGGTGCAACTGAAGCCGACCACGGCGCGGCCGTCGGACAATTCGACGCTCGTCAGCGCCATCGGGGCGGGCAGTGCGGCGAGGAAGGCGCCCAGCCCGGCGCGCGACACCCGGAACAGTTCCCCGGCGATCGCTCGC
>NZ_JBFUGT010000155.1:0-14639 GCF_056402775.1 Rhodococcus sp. P3_B8 | reverse complement strand
GATCCGGACCTGGTGAAGGCCTACGCCGGGGCCGGTGGGTCGGGGCCCAGATACGGGGAGGTGCCCCTCGCGTGGGCTCGTGACGAGGAATCCGCGGTCGAGTCGGCGCACCGGTTGTTCCGGTTCGGGTTGACCGGATGGAAGGTTCAAGCGGAACTGCCGAATCCGATCAACTTCGAGGCAGCAGCGTCGTCGATCCGCACCGAGGACGTCCGCGACGCCATGGCCTGCGGGCCGGATGTCCGGCGGCACCTCGAGGTGGCAGGCACCTTCGTCGATGCCGGTTTCGATCATCTGGCGCTGATCAACGCGGGGCCGGACGTCGACGGCTTCTTCGAGTTCTTCGCCAACGAGTTGAGTGAGCCGCTGCGGGCGCTGACGGCTTCCTGATATCGGCTGTGCTGCTGCAACTTTCGTCTCGTGGGCGCGCCGCTCGACACGCTCGGCGCGACCGGGGCGGAACGGGTTCTGTATCGTTTCGACTTCGATTCCCGATGTGCATATGCGACACCGAAACACCGACTACCATCCGGTGGCAGATGCCTGAGGTGAACGGTCTTGGAACGCACCCGCATTGGAGGGCGAATGTCGGAATCGGAGCGGACAGATCTCGATGTGGACGACGAGCTCGACGCCGGACAGGTGTGGAGAGCGCAGCGGGTCGTTGCCGCCCAGTCACTCGACGCCGAAGACTGCCGCATGCTCCTGTCCATGCTCGGCATCGCGGGTAACCCCGATGCACCGGAGGCGGACTGACGGCGGTCAGGTCACCTTCCGGTGATGGTGAGTGACGATTTCCTGCGCCACCGTCGCCAGTTTGAGATTCATGTCCTGCGAGGTGGTGCGGAGAATCTCCATCGCCTGAGTCTCGGGAATGTTGTGGAACGCCATCAGCAGTCCCACCGCCTTCCCGATTTCACGGTTGCTGGCCAGGCCTGCCCGCAGTGTCTCGGCCTCGGCGTGCTCGTGGACGGCCGCCAGCGCCACCGCCGCGAACGATGCGAGCATGATGCCCTGATCGACGGACGTGGTGTTCAGCGCTCCCGCCGTGTCGGAGAACAGATTGAGGGCGCCGACCTTGCGTCCGAGGATGACGAGTCGGAATCCGGCGGCACCGCGCACCGGTGTGTGGGCCAGCACCCGCGCCGACAGCCGCGGCCACTGCGACGTGGTGGCGAGGTCCGTCTCGAACTGGGGAGTGTCGCTGACGATGGCATCGACGCACGGTCCCTCGTTCTCGATGCGCTCGAACTCGTCGACACGGAAGGCCACGTCGTCGCTCGCCGCGGCCGTCACATAGCGGGATCCCTCCCGGAGCATCAGGCTCGCGTGGTCACAGCCCTCGACGAGCAGCGGCGCGGCGTCGCAGATGGCTTGGTGGACGTGCCCGAAATCCTGGCCTGCGTAGAGAAGATCGGCGAGGGTCGCGAACGTCGCGGCCGACCTGCCGACCGCCTGCGAGCGCGTCGTCTCGGGCACTGTCTCTCGCATCGGTTCCTCCAGCGTGCGGGCATGCGCCCGGTTCACCGATTCAGTCTGCCAGAGAGGGCGGTCCCCGCAGGTCCCGGCCGCAGGAATTCCCGATCGGACTCCGGCGACAGTCGTCCCGGGCGAAGATGACGTCATGGTTTCGCGCACCGAGGACCCACAGGTGACCATCGGCCAGGGAAGGCTGCGGGGCGTCCGCCTGGGCGGCGTTCGGTCCTGGAAAGGTATTCCCTACGCCGCGCCGCCGGTCGGCGAGTGGCGGCTCCGCGCCCCGCGCCCGCCCGAACCCTTCACCGGCGTTCGCGACTGTTCCCGGTTCGGTCCGATCGCACCGCAGAACGAGCACGGCCCGCTGCCCATCGATCCCGGTCTGACCATCGACGAGGACTGCCTCACCGTGAACGTCTTCGCCCCCGCGACGGACACCGAGCGACCGTGGCCGGTGATGGTGTGGATCCACGGCGGGGCGTATTACCTCGGTTCGTCCGGACAGCGCATGTTCGATCCGACCCGTCTGGTCGAACGCGGCGACGTCGTCGTGGTCACGTTCAACTACCGGCTCGGTGCGCTGGGCTTCCTCGACTTCTCCTCGTTCTCGACCGGGGAGCATCCGTTCGACACGAACCTGGGCCTGCGCGATCAGATTGCGGCACTGACCTGGGTTCGCGACAACATCGCGACATTCGGCGGCGACCCGGGCGACGTGACCCTGTTCGGGGAATCCGCCGGTGGCGGCGCGGTCACCACGCTGATGACGTCCCCACCGGCGGAGGGACTGTTCCATCGCGCGATCGCCGAGAGTTCCCCCGCGACATCCGTGTACGGCGGTGACCGCGCGGCGAGCATCGCCGAGTCGTTCCTCGAGCTGCTCGACATCGCGCCCGCCGACGCGGGCCGTCTCCGCGACCTGCCCGTCGACGTGCTGACGAAGGCCTGCGTCGAACTCGTCCAGCAGGTGCCCGCGCGGGTCCCCGGCACCCTGGCGGTTGCCCCGACCGTCGACGGCGACGTGGTCCCGCACTACCCGGTGGCGGCATTCCGCAAAGGCCTCGCACACCGAATTCCGCTGCTGATCGGGACGAACAAGGACGAGGCGTCGATGTTCCGGCTCATGAAGTCGCCCCTGATGCCGATCACCCCGGACGCCGTGCATCAGATGTTCGTGGCGATCGCCGCCGACCATCCCGACCTCCCGGCGGACGAGGAACAGGAGGTGGCGGCCGCGTACCCCGACTACCCGAAGAAGCGCTCGGCCATGGAGATCTCGCGGGATGCCGCGTTCCGGATGCCGACGCTGTGGATCGCGGAGGCGCACAGCCGCGTCGCCCCGACCTGGCTGTACCGCTTCGACTACGCGACACCGTTCCTGCGCGCCGCGCGGATCGGCGCCACCCACGGCACCGAGGTGCCGTACGTCTTCGGGAACTTCGGCGTCGTCCCGCACGACCCCACATTCAAGCTCGGGGGGCACCGAACCGCCGGGCACGTGTCGGAGCGGATCCAGCGACGGTGGCTGTCATTCGCCACCGAGGGCGCCCCGGACGGAACGGGAGCCGAGGTCGGCTGGCCGCGGTACGACGAGGCGGATCGCACGACCCTGCTGATCGGCAAGTCCGACGCGGTCGTCGCCGATCCGGACCGGGAGCTCCGCCGGGCCTGGGGTGAGGAAGTCATCGGTTTCACCTGAGCGGCGGTGCCTCGGTTTCGTATCCGCGGAACGCGGGGATACCTCCTGAATGAGCCCTGCAGCAACGGAATCGGGTCGCGACCTCAGTGTGGGGGTCGAGGAGGAGTTCTTCCTCGTCGACGAGTCCGGTCATCTCTCCACCGCGGGACCCGACGTGGTCACGGAGGCCGGCCACGACATTCACGGGCTTCAGCGTGAACTCGCTCGATGTCAGATCGAGACGGCGACGGGCGTGTGCCACACCGGGGAGGAACTGCACGAGGAGCTGCGCAGCCTGCGACGCCGGCTGGCGARGGCCGCGGCGGGCCGCGATCTGCTGCTGCTACCCAGCGGGACGTCCCTGATCGTCGAGGGATTGCCCCCGGCGATCACCCCCAGCCCGCGGTACGAGCAGATGGCCCGCCACTTCGGGTCGATCGTGGACACGGTGACCACGTGCGGCTGCCACGTGCACGTGGGGGTCCCGAGCCGCGACGTCGGTGTGCGGGTGAGCAACCTGGTTCGCAGTTGGCTGCCCGTACTCCTCGCGCTCGCCGCGAACTCGCCGTTCCACAGTGGGCACGACACCGCCTATCACAGTTGGCGGCACATCATGTGGTCGCGGTGGCCGTCGGCGGGACCGCCGCCGCACTTCGACTCCGCGGACGAGTACGAGGCGATGGTCGGCGCCATGATCGGAACCGGTGCCGCCATGGACCGGGGAATGATCTACTGGCACGTCCGGCTCTCCGACAAGCAGCCGACCATCGAGGTCCGGGTCGCGGACGTCGCCATGACCGCGGCGCACGCGGCGCTCTACGCGGTGGTCGTGAAGGGTCTCGTCGGGTGGGCGCTCCAGTCGCTGGACGACGGCCTCACCGTGCCGTGGCTGCGCGCCGAGCTGCTGCGGGCGCAGTTGTGGCGCGCGGCCCGTGACGGACTCGACGGGGAATGCACGAGCCCGGCCACGGATCGGGCCCTGCCGGTCCGCCGGCAACTGGAATTGCTGAACGACTGCGTGGCCCCGGGGCTCGGCGCGAGTGATCGGGCGTTCCTCGAGTCGGGGCTCGACACCGTGTTGCGCGAGGGCACGGGCGCCGAGCGGCAACGGGCCGAGTTCACGCGCGTCGGCACGCTGGCGGCGGTGGTCGACCTCCTGACGCGCGAAGTGGTCAGCTGACCGGAGGTGGCGGAGTCAACTCGGCGACGCCGGCGGTGGTGGAGCCGATGTAGCCGGGATGCAGCAGTCCGGCGGATCCGACACCCGTGAGCAGGGCACCTGCGCTGGTGTCCGGCCCGGTGCGCAGCGGACCGGGGTCGTCGATCAACGCTTCCACGGTCGCGGTGTCGACGAGGCTGAGGTCGATGCGCTGCCCGGCGGGCTGGTAGACGGCGAGGACGACCGGGTCGGGGTAATGCGCGGCGGTGCGGCGCATGACGTGGAACGCGGGGTCGGTGCCCAGGGCGAGCACGGTGACATTCGCGAACGATGCGAGTCGGTCGGCGACCGCACGGCCTGCCCCGCTGCGCCACGTACGCCCGTACAGGGTGAGCGCGTCGGACAGGTGGCGCTGCTCGGTGGCACCTCGCGGGCTGCCGCCCGCCGGGTCGAGCAGGGCCCGCCACCGTTGTTCATAGAACTCGCACGCGGTGTCGAAGTCGTCGTCGGACCCGGCCGCCGCGACGTCGCCGCGCGAGGGCGCTGCGGGTTCGAGGACGGATCGACCACCGGCGAACAGCGTCTCGGCGTGGCCGGAGGCAGAACAGCGGGCGACCAGTTGCACCGACCATCGGAGGACCAGCCCGTCGCGGCAGGTGTACCGGAAACTCAGCTCGTACCGTTGCCCTGCCGTGCGATCGTCGTCGAGGTCGATCATGTGCGCGTAGTCCGCGCGGATGACGCCGTCCACCTCGGTTTCCGCGGTCATATGATCGAGTGTCCACCGCCGACGCGACCGCTGCGTGGCGATCGCCCGTGTTCGGCCTGCTCGGTCCCGGTTCCGGGGTGTCGGCGACCGTGTCCGCCACACGTGGCACGATCTTCGCGTGAGCACACCAACTCAGCTCGAACAGCTCCATCTCGTCCTCGGTGACGAGGAGTTCCTCGTCGAACGTGCGGTGGCGCAGGTCATCAGCCACGTTCGCGCGAACGCGGACGTGGCCGCGGGCGCTGATCTTCCCGTCAACCGGTTGAGGGCGGGCGACGCCGGGGCAGCCGAACTCGCCGAACTGCTCAGCCCCTCCCTGTTCGCCGAAGACCGCGTGGTGGTGCTCGAGACCGCGGCCGAGGCAGGCAAGGACGCCGTGGCACTGATCCTCGACGCAGCCGGGGACCCGCCTCCGGGCGTCGTCCTCGTCGTCCTGCACTCGGGCGGCGGACGGGCGAAAGCGATGACCGGGGCGCTGGAGAAACTCGGAGCGGTGGTGCACTCGTGCGCCAAACTGAAGTCCGGCGACCTCATCGGGTTCATCCGCGGCGAGTTCCGCACCCTCGGCGTCCGGGTGTCGCCGGAAGTGGTGCAGACCGTGTTCGAGGGGGTCGGCTCGAATCTGCGCGAACTGGCGGCCGCGTGCTCGCAGCTCACCGCAGACACCGGCGGAAAGATCGACGTCGCCGCCGTTCAGCGGTACTACTCGGGCAAGGCCGAGGTGAGCGGTTTCGACGTCGCGGACAAGGCCGTCGCCGGCGACACCGCAGGCGCGATCGAGGCGCTGCGCTGGGCGATGCTGCGCGGCGTACCCCACGTGCTGCTGGCGGACGCGCTGGCCGACGCGGTGCACTCGATCGCCCGGGTGGCCCCGGCGGGACGGGGAGACCCGTTCCGGATGGCGTCGGAACTCGGCATGCCACCCTGGAAGATCAAGAAGGCGCAGGCCCTCGCGAAGGGATGGACACCCACGTCGGTGGGTGAGGCGCTGCGTATCGTGGCGTCCCTGAACGCCGACGTCAAGGGCGCGTCGGCCGACGCGGACTACGCCGTCGAGAGTGCCGTCGGACGCGTCTCCCGGCTACGCCAGGTCTGACACGCAGACACGACAACAGCCGCTCGATCCGAGGATCGAGCGGCTGTTGGAGAGCCTACGACGGAAGAACCGTCAGATCTTGTTGATCGCCTGCGCGAGAGCAGACTTCTTGTTGGCAGCCTGGTTGGCGTGAATGACGCCCTTGCTGGCTGCCTTGTCGAGCTTGCGGCTGGTGGCGACGAGGAGCTCGTTGGCCTTGTCCTTGTCACCGGCCGCCGCAGCCTCGCGGAACGAGCGGATCGCCGTGCGCAGCGAGGACTTCACCGACTGGTTACGGAGTCGGGCCGCCTCGTTGGTACGGATCCGCTTCACCTGGGACTTGATGTTGGCCACGCGTAAAATCCTGTCGTCTTAAGCTGGTTACGGTCGAGAAAGCTCTGGGCGCACACATATGCACCGACAGGCGAGATTACCAGTGATCGGTGTCCGATCTCAAACCGGCGCCGGACGCGCCGCGAAATCCTGCGGCTGTGCTGCTGAACGGGTGTGCATGTAGCAGCATGTCTGGGATGACGCCCCCAGCATCGAAGTCGTCAACAGTAACGAAATCGTCGGCAACCTCGAAAGCCCCCGTCCGGAAATCGGGGGGAAGCACGCAGGCGGGTGCGAAGGCATCGGGAACCCAGCCGCGGACACGGGTGACCGCTCGGCCGCGCAAGCCCGCCCACGTGTTCGACGGGTACGCCGACGTCGGGCGCTACGGGCTGGCGTTCGACGAGATGTTCGACCGCGACGGCACCGTCCGCCCGCCGTACAAGGGCGTCTTCAAGGCGCTCGAGCCCGCGGACCGAGCCGACCTCGCCGCCCGATCCGACGCCCTGGGCAGGGCGTTCATCGACCAGGGTGTGACGTTCTCGCTGTCCGGTCAGGAACGGCCCTTCCCGCTCGATCTGGTCCCCCGGGTCATCGCGGCTGCCGAGTGGACGCGTCTCGAGAAGGGCATCAAGCAGCGCGTGCAGGCGCTCGAGATGTTCCTCGACGACGTGTACGGGGAACAGCGCATCCTGCGTGACCACGTGCTGCCGAAGCGGTTGGTCACCTCGTGCGAGCACTTCCACCGGGAGGCGTCGGGGATCGTCCCGCCGAACGGGGTGCGGATCCACGTCGCCGGCATCGACCTCGTCCGCGACGAGAACGGGGTGTTCCGCGTACTCGAGGACAACCTGCGTTCGCCGTCGGGGGTGTCCTACGTCATGGAGAACCGCCGCACGATGGCGCGGGTGTTCCCCGACCTGTTCATGTCGCACCGCGTGCGGTCCGTCGGCGACTACGCCTCCCATCTGTTGCGGGCGCTGCGCGCGTCCGCCGCCCTCAACGAGGCCGACCCGACCGTCGTGGTGCTGACACCCGGTGTCGCGAACTCCGCGTACTTCGAGCATTCGCTGCTCGCGCGCCAGATGGGTGTCGAACTGGTCGAGGGGCGTGACCTGTTCTGCCGCGACAACATGGTCTACATGCGCACGACCGAGGGCGAACGCCAGGTCGACGTCATCTACCGCCGCATCGACGACGACTACCTCGACCCGATGCACTTCCGGCCGGACTCCGTGCTCGGGGTGGCCGGCGTCCTGAACGCGGCCCGGGCGGGCAACGTCGTCATCTCGAGTGCCGTCGGGAACGGGGTCGGCGACGACAAACTCGTCTACACGTACGTCCCGCAGATCATCGACTACTACCTCGGCGAGAAGCCGTTGCTCGCGAACGTCGACACGTTCCGGTGCTGGCTCGACGAGGAGTGCGAGGAGGTCCTGGACCGGGTCGACGAACTGGTGATCAAACCGGTGGAAGGGTCCGGCGGCTACGGCATCGTCTTCGGCCCCGACGCGTCACCCAAGGAACTGAACACGATCGCCCGGAAGATCAAGGCCGACCCGCGCGGGTGGATCGCGCAGCCCGTCGTCCAGCTGTCCACGGTGCCGACCAAGGTCGGAGACGAATTGGTGCCGCGGCACGTCGATCTGCGGCCCTTCGCGGTCAACGACGGTGACGACGTGTGGGTGCTGCCGGGCGGGCTGACCCGTGTGGCCCTGCCCGAGGGGTCCCTCGTCGTGAACTCCAGCCAGGGCGGCGGAAGCAAGGACACGTGGGTGCTCGCGAGCCGGAGTTCCGACGAGGAGCGGGAACTCGCCGGTGAGGAGCTCGTGACCGAGCCGGCGCAGTCCGCCGAGGCCGAGCAGGGACCCGAACTCAGTACGACTCAGCTGCAGCAACAACAGCAACAGCAGCAGCAACAGGGCCAGGGCCAGGGAGGTGATCGCTGATGCTGGCGAGAAACGCGGAATCGCTGTACTGGATCGGCCGGTACGTCGAGCGGGCCGACGACATGGCCCGCATCCTCGACGTCGCCGTGCACCAGTTGCTCGACGACGCCTCGGTGGACCCCGACCGCACGTCCCGGTTGCTGCTGCGGGTGCTCGGCATCGAAGCTCCCGACACCCAGCTCGACGTCCGGTCGGTGACCGAACTGGTGGCGTTCAGCCGCAACCAGGTGGGCTCGATCATCGACTCCCTCGCCAGCGCCCGCGAGAACGCGCGGGGCGCCCGGGAGGTCACGTCCAGCGAGATGTGGGAGTGCCTCAACACCACGTACAACGGCCTCGCCGAACGGGAACGGGCGTCCAAGCGTCTCGGGCCGCACGAGTTCTTCCGGTACGTGGAGGAACGCGCGGCGATGTTCGCGGGTCTGGCCGATTCGACGATGAGCCGCGACGACGGATACCGCTTCCTGCTGCTCGGCCGCTCCATCGAGCGCGTCGACATGCTCGCGCGGATGCTGTTGTCCCGTGCGGGCGACCGCCCGTCCTCGCCGGCGTGGGTGACGGTGCTGCGTTCCGCGGGAGCTCACGACACCTACCTGCGCACGTACCGCGGCGCGCTGGACGCCAACCGGGTGGTCGAGTTCATCCTGCTGGACCGGCTGTTTCCGCGGTCGGTGTTCCACGCCATCCGGCAGGCGGAGTTGTGTCTCGCCGAGCTCGACCACCAGCCCGACAGCCGCGTCGGACCGAGAGCCGAGGCGCAGCGCCTCCTCGGCCGGGCCCGGAGCGAACTCGAGTTCCTGCCGCCCGGCGTGCTCCTCGAGGATCTCCAGGATCGGCTCGCGGGGTTGCAGGAAACCTGCCGCGAGCTCGGAGAAGCCATCGCACTGCAGTATTTTCACGCCGCGCCGTGGGTGGCGTGGACCGATGCACGGGCCGTCGGCGGCGACGCCGTCGTGGAGGGAGAGCTGTGAGCTGGCGTATGAGAGTCGTGCACACCACCGGGTATGCCTACGACGCACCGGTCACGTCCTCGTACAACGAGGCGCGACTCACCCCGCGCGGTGACAGCAGGCAGACGGTGATCCTGAACCGGGTGGAGACGACGCCGGCGACGCGGTCGTACCGCTACACCGACTACTGGGGCACTGCCGTCACCGCATTCGATCTCCATGCGCCGCACAGGGAACTCGAGGTAACCGGGCTGTCCGTGGTCGAGACCGAACCGTTCTGGGAGCCGGAGGAGAAGGTGGACTGGGACGAGCTGGCCAGCCCTCCGCTCACCGACCGGTTCAACGAACAGCTGAGCAACACCACGTTCGTGCCGCGCAGCCGAAAGCTCGACACCATCGCCCGGGACCTCCGCAAGGGCCGCACCCCCGACGAAGCCGTTGTCGCGGCGGCGGACTGGGTGCATCGGGAGATGGATTACGTTCCGGGCACGACGGGCGTCCACACGTCCGCGGTCGACGCCTGGGCCGAACGGCAGGGTGTGTGCCAGGACTACGCGCACCTGACGCTGGTTCTTCTGCGCAGCATGGGAATTCCGAGTCGCTACGTGTCCGGCTATCTGCACCCGAAACCCGATGCGGCGGTGGACGACACGGTGGCGGGGGAGAGTCACGCGTGGGTCGAGGCGTGGACCGGTGCGTGGTGGGGATACGACCCCACCAACGCCGTCGCGGTAAACGAACAGCACGTGTCGGTGGGTATCGGACGGGACTACGCGGACGTTCCGCCGCTCAAGGGCATCTTCTCCGGGGGCCGCGCGACAGATCTCGAAGTCGTCGTGGAGATCACACGCCTGGCGTAAAGTGCCAGCCAGATCTATCTGTGGAAAGCAGGACTAACGATCCATTTCGACGAAGGTGGGTTCAATGTCTCCAACCGCACAGGAATACGTAGAAGTCGAACCGATCTCGGATCTCAAGAAATACGTAGCTGAGGCGGTTGGAACGTTCGTACTGGTCTTCGCGGCGGTGGGTACGGCGGTCTTCGCCGGAGCCAAGGTCGGGAACCTCGGTGTGGCACTGGCATTCGGACTGACGCTCCTCTTCCTCGTCTACGCCATCGGCCCCATTTCGGGCTGCCACGTCAACCCGGCCGTCACGGTCGGACACCTCGCTCTCGGCCGGTTGTCCGTCGTGAAGGCGGGGTTGTACGTCGTCGCCCAGGTCATCGGCGGTCTCGTCGCCGGTGTGGTGGTGTACGCGATCGCGCAGAGCCTGCCCTCGTACAACCGGGCCGACGACGGTCTCGGCGCCAACGGCTGGGGCGCCCACAGCCCGTCCGCCATCAAGGGACCGCTCGGCGGGGTCATCGAGAACGGTTACGGCATCGGTGCGGCGATGATCGTCGAAGTCCTGCTCACCGCGCTGCTCGTGTTCGTGGTCCTCGCCTCCACCGACCAGATCTCCGACGTCCCCCTCGCCGGTGTCTCCATCGGTTTCACGCTCGCCGTGATCCACCTCGTGTCGATCCCGATCGACAACACGTCCGTCAACCCCGCCCGCAGCCTCGCCGTCGCGCCCTACCAGAACGGCGCGCTCGCCCAGGTGTGGCTGTTCATCGTGGTCCCGTTGATCGGTGGCGCGGTGGGAGCGCTCGTCTACCGGTCACTGTTCGGCCGGTACGACCGACTGCAGAGCTGACAACCGGCCGACCCGTCCCGGACCGGCGCGACCTGCGAGCCGCACTTCTCGCGTGCGTCGTTCTCGCGCTCACCGGGGCGGTCCCTGCGACCGCGACCGCCGAGGACGCACCGCGGCCGGGACCGACCTACGTGGCCCTCGGCGACTCCCGGGCAGCCGGGCCGCTCATCGACTTCACCGAGCACCGCGACCTGTGCCTGCGATCACCGGACCTGAACTACCCGGCGAAGCTGGCGCGGCTGATCGGTGCGGCCACCGTCACCGACGTCACCTGCTCCGCCGCGAAACCCGCCCACGTGATCAGCACCCCGCAGTTCGTGGGGACGGGATTCGCTCCACCGCAGATCGAGGCGCTCCGCCCGGACATGGACGTCGTGACGCTCAGCATCGGTGGGGGCGGTTCCCATCACCTGCCCGTGTCGGTGCGCTGCGCCGCTGTCGTTCCCGGCGCGGATGCCGGTTGCCGCGACAACCCACGGGCGGAGCAACTGGCGGTCGAGGGGATCGCGACGATGGCACCCCAGGTCGACGCCGTGGTGGCCGCGATCGTCGCGAAGGCACCGAACGCCGAGGTCTTCCTGATCGGGCACGGCGGTTCCGTCGGACGGCGTGGCTGCTGGCCGAACATGCCCGTGTCCGACGCGGACGCCGTTTGGCTCGAGCGATACTTCGCCCGCTTCAACCAGATCTACGTCGATGCCGCGGCCAGATACGGCGTGCGTTACATCGACATCGCGAAGGCCGCCGTGGATGGTGGGCACGACGCCTGCGCGCCGGCGGGGCAGCGGTGGTTCGAGGGCATCCTGCCGCAGTCACCCGCGGAACCGGCGCATCCCAACGCGCTCGCGATGACTGCGATCGCCGAGATGATCGCCGACGATCTGCGCCGGTGACGGCGTCACTGCCAGCTGAAGTCCGCCCGCAGTCGACGCGCCACGATCTCGAACGTGTCCTGTGCCATCACGGCGCCCTCGCGGCGGATCCCCGCCTCCGGCACGTCCAGCACCCGGTCCAGGCGGATCCAGCTCGGACGACCCTCCACATCCCACGCCCCCGAGCCGACCGCGATCCAGTCCCGGTCGCCGTCGTGCTTGCTCTGCGAGGACAGCATCAACCCGAGCAGGGTGTCGCCGTCACGTCCGACGACGAGCACGGGCCGGTCCTTGCCCTGGCTCGGATCCTCCTCGTATGCCACCCACGTCCAGACGATTTCGCCCGGATCCGCGCGACCGTCCAGGTCGGGGGAGTACTCCACCTTCCGTGCCCGATGGGCCGTCGGGGCGGAATTCGCGGTGACCGGACGACCCGGGGCCGGCTTCGGCGCGGCGGCCGTCGACCCGGTCAGGACACCGGCCGCGCGGTCCAGCGCGCCGGACTTCTGCAGCGCCTGGATCAGCTGCGGGCCCTTGTCCCGTGCAAGTCGGCCCAACGTCTTCCCGATGCTGCTCCACGTGCTCGCCATGGCCGCCGAGCCTAGTCCGTGTATGCCGCGGCAGCCGCAACGCGGTGGCTTGGATATCCTGACAGGTGACAGTGGCCCGGAACCGGGCCGGTGCCGGTCCAGGTAAGGGGTCCCCCATCAGCAGCTTCGCCGACAAGACGTTCACGGATCCTGCCCGGATCCGGAATTTCTGCATCATCGCGCACATCGATCACGGCAAGTCGACCCTGGCCGACCGCATGCTTCAGCTCACCGGTGTGGTCGAGGAGCGGCAGATGCGCGCCCAGTACCTCGACCGTATGGACATCGAGCGCGAGCGCGGCATCACGATCAAGGCGCAGAACGTCCGGCTGCCGTGGAAGGTGGGCGACGAGGAGTTCGTCATCCACCTCATCGACACCCCCGGGCACGTCGACTTCACGTACGAGGTCTCCCGCGCACTCGAGGCCTGCGAGGGTGCGGTCCTGCTGGTGGATGCCGCGCAGGGCATCGAGGCCCAGACGCTCGCCAACCTGTACCTGGCGATGGAGAAGGACCTCACCATCATCCCGGTGCTCAACAAGATCGACCTGCCCGCCGCCGACCCGGACCGGTACGCCGAGGAGATCGCACACATCACCGGGTGCGAGCCGGGTGACGTGCTGCGCGTGTCCGGCAAGACCGGCATCGGGGTGAAGGAACTGCTCGACGAGGTCGTGCGGCAGATCCCCGCCCCCGTCGGCGACCCCGACGGTCCGGCGCGCGCCATGATCTTCGACTCGGTGTACGACGCCTACCGCGGAGTCGTCACCTACGTGCGCGTCGTGGACGGCCGGATCTCGCCGCGCGAGAAGATCACCATGATGTCCACGGGCACTACCCACGACCTGATCGAGGTCGGCATCATCTCGCCCGAACCGAAGGCCAGTATCGGCCTCGGCGTCGGCGAGGTGGGGTACCTCATCACCGGTGTGAAGGACGTCCGGCAGTCGCGAGTCGGCGACACGGTCACCGCGGCGCGCGGCGGTGCGACCGAACCCCTCGTGGGCTACCGCGACCCCAAGCCGATGGTCTACTCCGGCCTCTACCCGCTCGACGGTTCGGACTACCCGGTGCTGCGCGACGCCCTGGACAAGTTGCGTCTCAACGACGCCGCCCTGGCCTACGAGCCGGAGACGTCGGTGGCGCTCGGATTCGGATTCCGCTGCGGATTCCTCGGACTGCTGCACATGGAGATCACCCGCGACCGCCTCGAGCGCGAATTCGGGCTCGAACTGATCTCGACGTCGCCGAACGTGGTGTACCGGGTGGTGATGGAGGACGGCTCCGAGCACGTCGTCACCAACCCGTCGTACTGGCCGGAGGGCAAGATCCGCGAGGTATACGAGCCGATGGTGAAGTGCACCGTCATCGCGCCGAGCGAGTTCATCGGCGCGATCATGGAGCTCTGCCAGAACCGGCGCGGCGAACTCGGTGGCATGGACTACCTGTCCGAGACCCGGGTCGAGCTTCGCTACGAGATGCCCATGGGCGAGATCATGTTCGACTTCTTCGACGCCCTGAAGTCGCGGACAAAGGGGTACGCCAGCCTCGACTACGAGGAGGCCGGCGAGCAGCAGGCCGATCTGGTGAAAGTGGACATCCTGCTGCAAGGCGAGGCCGTCGACGCGTTCTCCTCGATCGTGCACCGATCCGCGGCCGGCGCGTACGGCGGACGGATGACGTCGAAGCTGCGTGAGCTGATTCCCCGCCAGCAGTTCGAGGTGCCGATCCAGGCGGCGATCGGCTCGAAGATCATCTCGCGTGAGAACATCCGCGCGATCCGCAAGGACGTGCTCGCCAAGTGCTACGGCGGCGACATCAGCCGTAAGCGCAAGCTGCTCGAGAAGCAGAAGGAAGGCAAGAAACGGATGAAGACCATCGGCCGGGTCGAGGTTCCGCAGGAGGCCTTCGTGGCCGCGTTGTCGTCCGAATCGGTCGGGGACAAGCCGAAGAAGTAGCACCGACCGCTCGGTTGTTCTCCTCCGTCGACGTCTGATCGAAAGTAGGTGCGGCAYGTGGCCCTCGAAACCTGGCTCACCCGGACACTGGGAATCGAGGTGCCGATCCTCGGCGCCCCGATGGGCGGACGC
>NZ_JBFUGT010000154.1:0-14820 GCF_056402775.1 Rhodococcus sp. P3_B8 | reverse complement strand
ACAGTGGGGGAGTCAGTTCAGGTCGGCGGGTGCGGCCAGGTGGCCGGCCACCGCGGTCGCGGCGGCAACCGCTGGCGAGACGATGTGGGTGCGCGAGCCCTTGCCCTGGCGGCCCTCGAAGTTGCGGTTGTTCGTCGATGCGGCCCGTTGACCGGGTGTGAGGCGGTCCTCGTTCAGAGCCGCGCACATCGAGCACCCGGCGAACCGCAGTCCCGCCCCGGCGGCCTCGAACACCTCGTTCAGGCCTTCGTCGATCGCTTGCTGACGCACTTTCATCGATCCGGGCACGATCATCAACTCGACCCCGGGTGCGACCTTCCTTCCGTCGAGGACGCGTGCGACTTCCCGCAGGTCCTGGATGCGGCTGTTGGTGCATGATCCGATGAACACGACATCGACCGGGAGCCCGCGGACCGGGCGTCCGGGGGTGATGTCCATGTAGGCCTGGGCGCGCTGCACGGCGGCCCGCTCGACCGGGTCGGGAAACTGGTCCGGATGCGGGACCGGATCACCGAGCGGACCTGCCTGCGCGGGCGTGGTGCCCCAGGACACGAACGGGGTCAGGGTGGCGGCGTCGATGACGACTTCCTTGTCGAAGACGGCGTCGTCGTCGCTGAACAGGGTGCGCCAGTACGCCACTTCGGCGTCCCATGCGGCCCCGGTCGGGGCGGCGGGACGACCGTGCAGATACTCGAAGGTCTTCTCGTCCGGGGCGATCATCCCTGCCCTGGATCCGGCCTCGACGGACATGTTGCACACCGTCATCCGGCCCTCCATCGACAGCTCCTCGATGGCCTGGCCGCGGTATTCGATGATGTGGCCCTGCCCGCCCGCGGTGCCGACGCGGGCGATGATCGCCAGGATCAGATCCTTGGCCGTCACTCCCTCGGGCAGCGATCCGTTCACGGTTACCGCCATGTTCTTCAGCCGTCCCATCGGCAGGGTCTGCGTCGCCAGCACGTGCTCGACCTGACTGGTACCGATCCCGAACGCCAGCGCCCCGAACGCGCCCTGGGTGGCGGTGTGCGAATCACAGCACACGATCGTCGAACCCGGATGGGACAGGCCGAGTTCGGGACCGATGACGTGCACGATGCCCTGATGCTCCTCACCGAGGCGGAACAACTCGATCCCGAACTCGGCGCAGTTCTTGCGCATCAGCGACACCTGTTCGCGGGCCGCGGGGTCGACGATCTCCTTGTCCACGGCCACGGTCGGGGTGTTGTGGTCCTCGGTGCCCAGCGTCAGGTCCGGGCGCCGCACCGTGCGACCGCTCGCCCGGAGACCGTCGAACGCCTGCGGTGTATTCACCTCGTGGAGCAGGTGCATGTCGATGTAGAGCAGGTCCGGTTCGCCCTCCCCTCGGTAAACTATGTGTGTGTCCCAGACCTTCTCGGCCAGCGTCTTACCCATGTGTTTTCTTTCTCCTCATCGAATACGTTCGCGCCGACGACATCGGCAGACCGCAGAAATCAGCCGTAGAAGTAGGCCAGGAAACCCGAAGCCGACAGCAGTACCAGCCCGCCGCCGAGGCGCGAGGTGATCTGCGCGAACGGCAACAGGTGCATGCGCCGGGTGGTGCCAAGGGTGGCGATGTCGCCGGACCCGCCGAGGTCGGTCATGCACAGGCCGGCGGTGATCGAGGACTCCACGAAGTACAACTTCAGCAACCACCCCACGAACCCGGCGGTCAACGCGGTGATCAGCACGGTGGCGACGGTGAATGCGAGATAGGCAGGGCGGGAAACGAGTTCGGCGATCTGCTCGATGTCGATCAGGGATACCCCGATGCCGACCAACGCTGCCGGCACCCACAGCTTGACCACGAATTGGTACCACTCGGTCGTCGACTCCTCGACCTCCTGCGGCAGCACACCCGACAGCTTGATCGCCGCGGTGACCAGGATGACCCAGGCGTAGAGGTGCACCGGCGGAACCGCGGCCTGCAGCATCGCGCCGACGAGGTAGWTGGCACCGGTCATCAGCAGGCCGGTGCCGAGGCCGCTGATCGTCAGCGGACGCTTGTCGGTCAGCGCGGCGACCTGCTCCGGGGTGGTCTTGATCCGCAGCATCTCACCGTGGCCGTTGAAGCCGACGAACAGCTTGGTGCGTCGACGGGTCAGGTTGGCATAGACCGATGCCAGCACGATGCACAGCAGGTTCGCGCAGATGATCGGCGGCACGATGCTGGACATGTACTGCTGGGCGTCACCACCGATCGTGTCGGCGTACATCTGCGACAGCGGGATTGCACCGCCGGAGATGCCGCCGGCCATGATCGGGATCGTGACGTCGAGGATTGCGGTCTTGAATCCGAAACCGGTTGCTGCGGCGATTGTCCCGATGATGGTGACCACCAGCGCGAATGCCACCACAATCACCGCGCAGAACCGGCCACCTGCCTTGATCAGGAATCGACGGTCCATCCCGAGGATGCTGCCGGCGATGATCGACGCCACCAGGATCTCGACGAATCCGTACCCGGTGAACCAGTTTTTGACGATGTCCGAGAAGCTCTCCGGAACCACTCCGAAGTACACGGCCAGGGCCGGCGCGAAGACGCACAACAGCGGCCCGCCTCCGATCGCGGACAATGCCGGGGTGCGGTCCCCGATCCAGAACAGGCCGCAGCCGATGATCATCGCGATGGCCAGACCACCGAAGATGTTCTCCGGGAGCGTGCCGGTGTAGACAGCGCCCAGGCCGACCCCGACGAGGACGAGGTACCACGGCCAGGGCATGGACAAGATCTGGGCGCGGGAGGACCCATTTCGGGTCGACTCCGTCGCCTCCGTGCCGGGCACGGCATCCTTGATTTTCACGTTCGCCTCCTGCGCCGTGTCGGCGGGGCTGTGCCGATCACGGAAGTTTTGGGGAGTGACTCAGGTCACTGGTCTCGAACGGTAGCGTTTCTTGCGCCTCAATTGCCAATGACTCTGAGTTATTCATACCAATGGACCAGCTTGCTGCGGCTAGGGCAGGCCAGGTTGGACAATTGGCCCGACTTCCGTCCGGGCACCCCCAGGTCGCCGCTGATGACCTGGCGGACCTGTCGGCATTCGCACACCTGCTGACCGCCGGTGACTCTGATGGGAGCCCCCGGCAGGAGGTGGCAGCGGTTCTTCGACAATGTCGGACGGCCGGCAGTGGTCGAGCACGGCCGGGATCTGGTGGAGGCGGCAGCGGTGTTGGGGTTCGTGGTGGTGTATTCGACGGCCCGTCACGTACGCGGAGCAGACCCGGATGTGGCTCGGAGAGAACGGCTTTCCGTCCGACGCACACTGTTGTGTCGGTCTCGTGGTGATCATCGTCCGGCCGTCGAGGTCAAGACCAGCCATTGCCGGGCGGTGGGGCGGTGGTTGTCGGCGTTCGTCGACGACGAACCCGAGCTTGTGGATGCTCTGCGGTCCTGCGGGGTGTAGGCACACTCTTTCGACGTCCTGACCGGGCTCCGGGTGCGGGAACTGCGAGCCACGCTGACCGCGGGGGCACCCGGCGCACCGAGCGGACGCGGGCACAGCTCGGGGGTCACGGTCGCCGGGCGCGCCGCATCGCAGGCGGGGCGCGGTGGTGCAGGGAGCGGGCTGAGGTACACACTGCCGTCTTCGTGGGGCTGGGGCTTTGTCTCACGTTGTCACTCATCCCGGCGGGGGTTGTGCTCGGCCGACGCCACTGGGGTGGGGATGTCACAATCATTTCCATGGCCGACACGCCGAAGGAGAATCGTGGCCCGATCGTGCCGGGGGCACGGGTCCGGGTCCGGGCCGGCGGTGCTCGTTCGGCGTGGGTGTCCGGTGTGGTGGTCGACGACTACGCCGCAGAAGTGGGTACTGGTGCCCGTCACGAGTGGGCGCCGGTGCGCCGGTGGGCCGTCGCGACGGATGACGGCACTCTGGTGTTCGCCGACGATGGTGACATCGAACTTGTTGCACCGGACGAAAGCTGAGACCGACCTCCGGTTCGGTGATCCGTGCGGTTATCACGCTGAGTAGACCACTCGCGGGCGGTGTGGGCGGTGCGGCGCCCCGCCTCCCTCGCGGATATCCGGCCGGTATCGAGGATTATCTCGGTGGCTTGTCGAACTGTTTCCACTCGTGTGCCCAGTGCCGCAAGCGGTGTCGATTCAACAGTAGGTGTGCGAGGACGGTGGGGAAGACGATGGCACCGGCGGCGAGTGCCCAGACTCCGCATCCAGCGGTCACCGCCACCACGGTGTTGTCCCGGGTGCTGGGGAGGGGGCCGGTGAGGTTGCCGTCGGCGTCGACGCTGATGGTGACCGTCTGACCGGCCTTCGCCGGGCTATGGGTGGGCACTGCGGCGGTGCGATCCCCGTGGAGTGTCGGCCACCGGGCGCGGGCCGTGTCCCGGGTGCCGGTGGCGCGCAGGAGTATCCGGTGGTGTCGGCTGCGGGATAGCTGTCCTCGAGCAGGACGGCCGGCACCTGGTCCACGTCGGCGCGCAGTGCCTCGGTTTGGTGATGCAGTCGGGTGTGCGTTGAGGTGCTGAACGCGGCGGCGACGGGAACCATGAGCTGGACCAGCATCGAGGCGAGCAGGACCAGGGTGGCCTTGACGCGATCGCTGCTGCGGATCAGGTGGTTGCGGCTCCACGGCCGCAGGCGCCACCACCGGATCGTTGTGGGCACCGGCACCGGTGCTGACTGGTTCGGACGCATCGCTTACCCCCGTTAGGACTTCGCTTCTCCTCCTTCCTCGATTKTGCGTCGGAATCCGAGTCGGTGTCACACGCTGTTGCGGGTAGCGCGTGCTGCGCGGCAGCCTGTGACGAACGACGGTAGGTCCCTGTTCTGGCTCGACACGGCTGATGATCCTGACGTCGCGCGTCGGCTCTGGCGTCGACCGATCTGACCATCGCTGAGATGACTTTGTAACCCGTCAGATTGTGTTCGCGGCCGGTGTGGACCGGTCGCTGCACACGCTCGACCCCATCGCCCTCGCCCGCGCGTTCTCCGAGGGCGGCCGCGGCTACATCTCCCGCGCCCGGGCCCGTGACCGCGAGATTCCCGTGACCGCGGACACCATCGCGACCGCCGTGTGGGGACTGGCGTTCATCCGCGACCCGGCGGTGCGCCGCGAACTCGACGACGGCGCGGCGGAGGCCCGCCGGATCCGGGCCGAGCAGCCCGAGCTGATCGACGCCGTCCTGGCCTCCGCCGAGACCATCGATGCGGCCAGGGATTACGGGATGAACTGCGCACCCTGCTCGCCGGGGAGTACGTGTCCGCGAAGTCGGTGGGTATCGCCGCCTCACTGGTGGCGGTCTACGCCCGGCAGCAGCAGCTGCGAGCCGAACGCGCCACCCTCGTCCCCGGTTTCCTCGTCCCGACCGGTGCCAAGGTCACTGACCTCGGCGCCACCGTGACCGTCCGTCTCCCGCATCATCGACGGCCACTACGGCGCCAAGACCCTCCTGGTGCTCCGCACCGACGGCAACCAGCTGATCAAGTGGTTCGCCACCGGTGTGCGCGACTACGAACCCGGCCAGCGGGTGCGGATCCTGCGCGCCACCGTCAAGGACCACGAAACGTTCCGCGACCAGGACCAGACCGTCGTCACCCGCGCCAAGCTCGAACCCCTCGACCCCGCCGCCTGACCCACGTCACCAACCACCACACCGCGCGCCCGGCCTCGGCGAGATGCCCTCGACGGCCGCCGATCCCGCGCACCCACCTCCTGTCACCGACCAAAGGACATGACATGCCTGCGCTGATTCGCTCGACCTACCGCTACACCGACCCGACCCTGACACCTCCGACCCCCGGCGCCGCCCTGGTCATGGAGGTGGTTGGTGTTCTCCCGCCCCGGCATCGGCCCGAAGGGCGGCGGCCGGCACGGCGGTATCCCGCGCTCGGTCGGCCCGACCACCACACTGTTCCGCCGTCACGACGGCATCGAGATGCGCCTGCCGAACACTGATCCGCTGCTGTGGGACGCCCCGTTCACCTGGGGAGATGACACATCGTGGCAGGGCTGAGGAGGTGTTTGGACCGATCCGCCTCCTCCTGGCGAGCCGGGCCGTCGAGCGACCGCCCGGTGACGTTGACGGAACCCACTTGCCCCTGACGCGTACGAAATCCCTGGTCAACCAATTGCGGCGTTGAATGCCATTCTGACGGCGATAGGCCCGGACCGGGACCTGGTTTCGACGAACCGGAGCCGCTCGCCCCGGGATGGCCCGCCTGGGAGCTGGAAACGGCCCTGTGGGCGCTGCCGGGGATCGGCCGGGATGAAGGCAACGAAGTTGATCGCCCGTAAACGCCCCCGGCTGTACACGATCTGGGATTCGGTCGTCAGCCAGGTGCTGGGCGCCGAGCGGGCACATCTGAAGCCGGTGCGGGAGGCGCTATGGGCGGATTACGGGACGTTACATCACCGGTGGCTTTCGATTCGGAAGGAGGCCGGCCTCCCCGACGAGATCTCCGCACTGCGGGTGTTCGGTGTGATCGCGTGGATGGACGGGGAAGAATCGCGGCCTGGGTGAGCGTTCTGACCGGGAAATATGAGATGTCCCGGTGCTGTCTTCGGCAGGTGCACGAGGWTGATGCGCATGCGGATGAAGTTTCAYGAGCAGCTCGACGCGCTGACCGACCGGTTGGCGTCGATGTGCCACCTGGCSGGGGATGCGGTCCAGGCGGCGACCGAGGCCCTGGTGCTGGCKGACCTGCCCCTGGCGGAGTGGGTGTYCGACCTCAACGAACAGATCGAGGAGTTGCGCGGTCCGTGCGAGGACCTGGCGATGGCGCTGTTGGCGTTGCAGGGCCCGGTGGCGCGTGATCTGCGTCAGGTGGTCACCGGTGTGCACCTGGTGACGGATCTGAGTCGGATGGGCGGGCTGGTGCAGCATGTGGCCGAGAGCGTCCGCCGCCGCCATCCCGAGCACGTCGCTTCCGGTGAGGCGGAGGAGTTGCTCTCCCAGATGGGGCGGGTGGCGGCCGAGTTGGCCGGCCTCTCGCCGAATGGGTCCTGCGCACGCACGATCCCGAACTGGCCGCCGAGATCGGTAGACGTGACGACGAGCTCGACGACCTGCACCGCCGGCTGCTCACCCTGATCGAGGATCCGGCCTGGACCGGCACCATCCCGGCCACGGTCGATGTGACKTTGCTCGGCCGCTTCTACGAGCGCTTCGGCGACCACACCGTCGTGGTCGGACGCAGAGTGATTTTCCTCGTCACCGGGGAACAGATGACCCCGTAGGTCGTCGCCGTCACGGGCCGCATCGCCGCGGCCGATCCGAGCATGGACTTCGCCCTGCCCGTTGGTGTGCGCGTTCGTGCCGTTGGTGGTGTGGTTCTTCGTGTCGATGGCGCTGTTCTTCACCCCCGATTGAACCTGTTATTCGGGTTGTTCGASGGCGTYGGTGATGCGGTCGTGGACCGGAGGTTTCGAGGTTCTGGCCGGGGGTGCGGGCGGCAGCGTGGGCGCAGGTGTATTCGTCGTCGCTGAGCCGGATGGGGATTCGGTGGGCGGGGCCGGGAGTGGGCTGCTGGGCCAGTTCGCGTCTGAGGTGCTCACGCATGTCGCCGATGCTGAGGGATGCAAGGTCGGTGAGGATGTGAGCGCCGGTGGAGACGGGGTGGTCGAGCAGCGCCAGGAGGAGGTGTTCGGTGCCGATCTCCTCGTGCCCGAGCAGGGCGGTCTGGCGCAGGCTGCCCTCGAGGACCTTCTTCGTCTTCGCCGGTGTTCGGGATGTGCCCCGCGGCCGGGGCGGAGCCTGCCGGTGCGCTGGCACCGTCGAGCTTGCTCTCGGGTGCCGGGGCGGTGAGACCCCATGAGAGTCAGTGCTGCCGTTCCGGGGCCGCCGGCGTCGAAGATCTGGGGCGGGCAGGTGTTCGGTGCCGACTCCAGTTCTGGTGGTGGGTGCGGGCGGCGCCGGCGGCGAGGACGACCACTTGACGGCCGGAGCAGCCGTCGGTTACGGCACGATAGATCACGTCGGCCGTGACTTCCGGTGCGGAACCCGAACTCGCCCGCGGGTAGTTGAAGAATCTATCCATGTCGACGCGGTAGTCGTCCGGAGCCTGGAAAGCGATATCCATCTTCGAGAAGATCGCGGTCGTATGGGTACCAGGTAGGACGGACTTGACTGCGACCCCGAAGCTTGCAGGCTCGATATTGAGGCCCTCGCGCTGAACGCGGCAACGGCAGCCTTGGATGCGGCATACCACGGAGGTGGCCATACCGAAACGTGCAGATGGCGGGTCGATGTTTTGCAGGAGGCGGGATGCGGTGTGGCAGTGCTGCAATGAGCGCGCCACCCCGCCGGAGCCCGACCGTAGCATGGTCGCCGCGGGAAGCGGAGTTGCTGCTCCACGAAGCGGTCACCTCACCCGTCTATAACGGGTGCCCGTTCGCGAACGCAAACGCCGAAGCCCTCTCAGGCAGTGTGGGAGCGAAAGCATTACGCACTGCCTGGGACTGGCTCGCCGACCTGCCCCTCACCCTTACCGCCGAGGCCGGGTTCGCAGACCCTCACGACGTGGCGAACCAGCTACGGTTGCTCTACGACGGAGTGGTCAGCAATGACGAGTGTCGAGCTTCGCCTTCGGCGGCTGCGGTCGATCAGTTTGTGTTGAGTCCTTGACGTCGACCGAATTGTAACGGAAACTTGGTCTTGAATTCAAGTTCATATACTACTGTGGGAGCTTCCCTCACCCGCGTTACCGAAGCGCTTGGAACCCGACGGTGCCCGTCGACAACGCTGGCATCATCGCGCCAACCTGCGCTTCAAGACGCGTCGACTAGCGGGACGCCGTGATGAACGTGTATCTGCGCGGCTCCTCTCGTTCCTCGCCAGTGAGAGGGCATTTTATCTGGCCAGGTCATCTACGTCGCCGGGGAGCCGCGCGACTAATACTTCGATCGTGGTCCGGCGCCAGTTCTCGGCCGGCCACGACCCGACTCGCCCGTCGGCCACACGCTGGTGGGTGCCCGCCCCGTCGGTCATTCGCCGTTGCGCGGGCGGGAAATTCAGTCCCGAAAAAGGAAGGCGTGACCGATGGATGTACGCAACAAGACTGCAGTGGTGACCGGAGCGGCCGGTGGGATCGGCGCCGCACTTGCCCAACGACTCCTCGAAAGTGGCGCCCGCGTGCTGCTTACCGACTTGGACGACAGCCGCCTACAGGAGACCGCCTGTGCCCTTGCCGAGTCGTTCGTCGATCGCGTGGTTGCATGCGCCGCGGACGTCTCAGTTGCCGAGGACATTGCCAGCCTGCTCGCATTGGCCACGCAGACTCACGGGCCCGTGGACCTCTACTTCGCCAACGCCGGAGTCGGTGGCGGCCCCGGGCTCGAGGCTACTGACGACGAGTGGCAAGTCGCCATCGATGTGAACCTAATGGCGCATGTGCGTGCCGCCCGGCTGTTGGTGCCTGACTGGCTCGAGCGCGGCGAAGGGTATTTCATCAGTACCGCCTCTGCTGCCGGCTTGCTCACTCAACTCGGCTCCGCGACATACTCGGTCACCAAAGGCGGCGCGGTCGCGTTCTCGGAGTGGCTCGCGGTGACGTACGGCGCAGCCGGCGTGCGGGTCTCCTGCGTGTGTCCGATGGGCGTCGACACCGACATGCTCCGCGCCGGCATGCAGTCACGCGATGAACTCGAGCGGGTCGCCTCCCGGGCGGTCACCGATGCCGGCGGCGTGCTCTCGCCACTGGACACCGCCGACGTAGTGATGGCGGCCATTGACGAGGAGCGGTTCCTGATCCTGCCGCACCCTGAGGTACTCGAAATGCACCAGCGCAAGACTGTTGATCGGGATCGGTGGATCCGTGGCATGCAACGGTACGGGGCGAGCTTGAGGTGACCCCCTGTCGACCTGATCCCGTCGCGCACATCCCCCCATCTTCATCGTCCACGGTCGTGGTGACCTTCGGCCCGAGGCAGGATGCGTATCCCGCTGCTGGCCGCGATTCGGCCCTTCTGCGGTCAAGTCCAGTGGAACTATGCAGTTGCGGTCTGACGGCGCTGCGGTAACCCCGGGTCAGGTCCGTCCGGTTGCGATCCTGGAGCGCTGTAGACCCCACCACACCTCGATCGCGCTGCTGGGGTCGCGCAAGTCTGCGCCGGTGATGTCTTCGAAGCGGCGCAACCGATAACGGACGGTGTTTTCGTGGACGAAGAGCGCCGAGGCGGTGACGTCCACCTTCATGTGATTGGCGAGATACTGTCGCACGGTCTCCAGAACGTCTGGGCCGCCCTGTCCGTCGTCGAGTGGGGCGACGTAGCGCCGGACCATCTCGTCGCCCACCTCGTCGTCGGCGAGCACAGCCGGCAGCAAGCCGAGTTGATCGAGGCTGTGGACGCCGCTGAGTCCAAACGCGGCGGCGGTCGCAGCGGCTCTGCTGGCGATTCGGAACGAGGTTGGTAGACCGTCGAGCAGCGTCGGCGGGCCAACGCCGACCGACACTTCGGTGGTGTCGGCAGGGACGTGGTCGACGAACCCGCACACGTCGCCGTCGATCATTGCGGTAAGTCCGCGTGGCGCGTGGYGCCACGGCCCGACGGAAAGCAGCCTTTCCACGCTGTCGGCGGGCATCTCGGGGGTGGGGCAGGCGCGTATTGCGAGGTACCGCGCATCAGGGTCGAGCCCCTGGGCTTCCATGTCCTCACGGACCTGAGCGGTGTTGATCGCTCCCGACAAGATGCTGCGCAAGAGATCGACTCGTCGCTGTTGTTCTGCCCGGTCCCACAGCAGTTCGGCATTGCGGTGGCCGCGCGCGGCGAACACCATGGCCACGTCGGAGGCCGCGAGAACGTTTCGAGTCAGTTCGAGCACGATGCCCTCGTCCAACGTCTCCTGACGCGCCAGGTCGAGCATCTCGTCGACCAAGGCCCGGGTTCCGAGACGCCACCCCCGCAAGAGTTCTTCGATTGCGATTCCCCGCCGGGCGCGGGCTTCGCCGTGCTCTACGAATGCAGCAACTTCGGCATCGGTGAAAGAACGGGACGACGACATGGCGGGCAGCATCAACTGGATGTTCAGCAATGCCGCTGGCAACAGTTCATCGACCGACAACTCGGCGTACGCCGGCATCTCGTCCTGCATTCGTTGGACGATCCGCCAGCCGAGCGGCTCCAGCCGCTGGCGTACCAGCTCGAGAAGCATGCTTTTGGTTTCGTCCTGTCCGGTCCTCCGACGCGGTGCTGCCACGGCCCTGACTCTACGGGATGGTCCCTTCTTTGGAGCCGGCGACAACGCAAGCCTTGTAAGACTTGTCCGCGGCTCCATTCCCACAGGCCCACGGCGCTGACACTCTGGTGGTCGCCAATCATTTCCCACACGAGAGGTCCCGGATGTCCATGCTCGAGACGGTGCGGGGGCCACGGGACCTCGCATCCTTGGGGAAGGTGCTCATGCATGAGCACGTCTTCATCCTCACTCCCGACGTGCATCAGAACTACGGCGACGAGTACTGGGACGAGGATAAGCGGATCGCCGACGCGATCTCAAAGCTCAAGACACTCAAGGGCGCTGGAATCGACACGATTGTCGACCCAACGGTGGTCGGCCTGGGCCGCGACATCCCGCGGATCCAGCAGGTTAATGCCGAGGTCGACATCAATATCGTGGCGGCAACCGGCCTCTACACCTATGACGAGATCCCGCACTACTTCTCCTACCGTGGCCCCGGCGCGCTGTTCGACATGCCGGAGCCGATGACCGAGATGTTCGTGCGGGACATTGAAGAGGGTATCGGCGGGACCGGGGTCAAGGCCGCCTTCCTCGAGTGCGTGGTGGAGGAGCGTGGGTTGACACGCGACCAGACCCGAGTTGCCAAGTCCATCGCCGCGGCCCACCGACAGACCGGCGCGCCGATCACGGTGCACACCAATGCGGCGCACCAAACTGGCCGCGCCGCGCTGGACCTGTTTCGCGAGGAGGACGTGGACCTGAGTAAGGAAGTCGTGGGTCATGCAGGGGATTCCAACGACCTCGACTACCTCCGTTGGATCGCCGACCAAGGCGCCGTCATCGGTTGCGATCGTTTCGGAATCGACGTCTTCAATCCGGACCCCAACCGGATCGAAACACTCGCAACGTTGTGTCGTCAAGGCTACGTCGACAGCATCGTCCTTTCCCAGGACGTGGCCTGCTACATGGATTACTTCTCGGGAGAGATGATGCAGCAACAGGTACGTAAGGCGCTGCCGAATTGGCACTACCTGCACATCCTCGAGGACGTGTTGCCGGCTCTCGAGGAGCGCGGCATCAGCGACGAGCAGATCCGAACGATGCTGATCGATAATCCGCGTCGATACTTCGAGGCGCGGTCATGATGAATGCAACGACGCCGGAACCTCGACAGCAAGGCCGTGACATCCCCGCCCTCTCTGCTTTTACGCTGTGTGAAGCCTTTCAGACGACTGTGCGGGCCAGAGGCGACGAGGTGGCGTTGCGAACCTCGGGCGGCGGGGTCGTGCTCACCTGGCGACATTACGCCGAGAGAGTGGGGTGCGTCGCCTCCGGCCTTGCGGCGTTGGGCGTAGAGCGCGGGGACACTGTTGCGCTGATGCTGACCAATCGACCCGAGTTCCACATCGTCGACATGGCGGCCCTGCATCTGGGCGCAACGCCCTTCTCGGTGTACAACACGTTTTCTCCCAAACAGATCGCGGAGGTCTGCGCCAACGCCGGCCCACGGGTCGTCGTTACCGAGCGGCGCTTCCTGGAGCAGGTGAAGTTGGGTATGACAAACATCGAGCACGTCGTCCTCGTCGATGCCGACTCAGATATCGACGGCGTCCTCAGATTGGAGGAACTCGAGGCACCCCTTGGAAATGGAATCAATGTCGAGAAGTCTTGGCGCGCCGTCGATCCTGAGGACCTGCTCACCATCATCTACACCTCTGGGACGACGGGTCCATCGAAAGGCGTTGAGCTCACCCACGCCAATGTGCTGCAAGTCCTGTGCGCGATGACCGAACGGTTTTCGATGCAGCCCGGCGGACGTGCGGTGTCCCATCTGCCTGCAGCGCACATCGGCGACAGGTGGGCCAACCACTACTGGCCGGTGCTCTTGGGCGCAGAGGTGACGTGCGTACCGGAACCCCGCGCCCTTCAAGCGACACTGAAAGAGGTCCGGCCGACGTACTTCGGGGCAGTGCCGCGAACCTGGGAGAAGCTGAAGGACGCCATCGAAAGGGATGGGTTGCGACGTGATGCCGGCGAACCCGGCCCGCTCGAGAGCTTCGGCCTCGGCGATTGCCGCTTCGGCATCGTCGGTGCAGCCCCGACACCACCCTCGGTAATCGAGTTCTTCGCAGGACTAGGTTTGCCGCTCTGTGACGTCTGGGGCATGTCCGAAACGGCAGGGCTCGCTACGGCTACACCCCCTGAGAGGATCAAGGCCGGTTCGGTCGGACTTCCCTTGCCCGGAGTCGAGTTGCGTACGGCCTCCGACGGCGAGCTGCTCCTGCGGGGCGGCATGGTGATGCGCGGCTACCGCGCGGATCCGGCCCGGACCGCCGAGGCCCTCGACGAGGAAGGCTGGTTGCACACCGGCGACCTGGCCGAGGTCGATGACGACGGTTACGTCCGCATCGTCGATCGCAAGAAGGACATCATCATCAACGCGAGCGGCAAGAACATGTCACCGGCGAACATCGAATCGGTCCTGAAGGCCGCCTCGCCACTCGTGGGGCACGTCGTGTGCATCGGTGACGCTCGGCCGTACAACGTTGCCTTGGTCGTGCCTGATTCCGAAGCGCTGGCCGGACGCCCAGCCGACGACCCGGAGGTGCACTCCGAAATCGCTTCAGCTATCGACCGCGCCAATGCCGACCTGGCCCGAGTGGAGCAGATCAAGACGTTCACCGTCGTGGATGCAGAGTGGCTCCCCGGTGGAGTGGAGTTGACGCCGACGATGAAGCTCCGGCGTCAGCCGATCATGGAGAAATATGCCGACAGGATCGAGCAGTTGTACGACCGGTCAGGTCCCCAATGACGGCTCTAGCGCACTCGTTCTCGCGACGAGCACCCAACCCCTCGAAATTAATGAAAGGACCATGAGCCATGGCTCAAATTGTTCGCATAGAGTCGTTGAAGAGTGATCTGGGAGTGACAGGGACCGTGGAGTTCCCGACGTCACCGCTGGCTGACGGGGAGGTCTTGGCGCGCATCGAACGCATTGCGCTGACGACCAACAACATGACCTATGCAGTCTATGGCGATTCAATTGGATATTGGAACCTGTTTCCCGCGAACCAGTCTGGGTATGGTTGCATTCCGGCGTGGGGGTACGCCGAGATCGTCGAGTCGCGTGTATCTGAGATCCCTTTGGGCACTCGCGTATTCGGGTACTTTCCCATCGCGACCCACCTGGCGATGAAGCCCACGGCGGTCACCTCTCGCAGCTTCGTCGACGGCGCCAGCCACCGCACAGGCACTCCCAAGGTATACAACCTGTACGAATTTCAGCCCCAAGGCCCCGATCCGCGTATGGACAGCCTCATATCGCTCTTCCGCGCCTTGTTCATCACCTCATACACAGCCGAGGACTATCTGGCGGAACGGCTGTATTTCGGAGCTGAGCAGTTCGTAATCTCGAGTGCCTCCAGCAAGACTGCTTACGGAATCGCACATTGCCTCTCCGACGTTGCGACGCCCAAGATCGGTCTAACTTCGCGGCGCAACAAGTCGTTCGTCGAGGGACTGGGATGCTACGACGCCACTTATGAGTACGAAGAAATGACGGACATCGATCCGTCGAAATCGACCGTCTACGTCGATCTGTCCGGCGACGACATGCTCCATCGCAGGGTTCACGAGCACTTCCGCGATCGATTGGCGTTCGAC